>JBDSIC010000506.1:0-2881 GCA_039918195.1 Mucilaginibacter sp. | reverse complement strand
GGGCTTCGATCCTATCAGCAGGCACGTCATGACCACCCTCTTTAACACGTAAAGCAACACGATATTTGTTTATTTCAGGAGATTCTGTTGAAACAAAATAAAGATATACCTTATAACCAGCTTCCTGTGCTTGCTTCATAAAATTCAAATTGGATTCATGAGAAAAGACTGTTTCAAAGGAAAATCTTTTCTTTTGCTCAAGCAATGCCTGCCTTAAATATCTTGCGATGATTTGTGCTACACGGTCTATACTATCTTTAATTAGTAATTGAAGCTTGTTATCTTTTATTATTATAGATTTTTTAAATTGGCTTAAAGTAAAATCGCCAAATAATAAACCTGATGAATTAGCAAAATCAAATAAATTTTCAACTACACAATTAAGTTCTTAGTCAGTAAATGTAAAACCACCTTGCTTTATTTTTTTTGCAATGTCATCAGCATTTATATATATACCAATATCTAACTTGTTATCATAAACCTGTGTTTCGCGAATTTTCTTTATTACAGTACTTTTTCCAGACCCATTTGGACCCGCGAATACTCTTAATCGTAGCTGTGGACTGGTTTGTTCAGCCATATAAATTTATGAGGCCGTCTGCAATTTTTCTATTTGTTCAACCTTGCCATCTTGGTATTGTTTTACAACCCATCCACCTTGAACGGTAACAATATATCCCATAATCGCCATAGCATTTTTTGCAGCATCTTTTCCAGCACTTTTTGCTTTATTTACCGTAATCCTTTTTGTAAGATAGGTAAATCCGTCACTGGTTTGACTTCTTGAGATTTTTCTTCTTTTAGTCGGCATAATCTTTAAAGTTACGAAAGATAAAACATTTTTTTATCCACAATAAATAAAATTTAGTGTCTTTCAGTATACTCTTCATCACTCACCTGCTCCAACCAGTCAACTGGCGAACCATTTAGCTTTTCCTGTATTGCAATATGGCTCATAGCAGTGGTTGCTGTTGCGCCGTGCCAATGTTTCTCGCCCGGCGGAAACCATACAACATCACCCTGGTTAACTTTTTCTATCGGCCCGCCATCGCGCTGTACCCAGCCACTACCAGCGGTAATAATTATGGTTTGGCCAAGGGGATGCGTATGCCAGGCTGTACGTGCGCCCGGTTCAAAATTAACGAGTGCCATAGCTACGCGGGCAGGATCTGGCGGTGCAAAAAGCGGATCAATGCGAACCGAACCTGTGAAATAGTCTGCAGAACCATTGGTGGACGGCTGTGATCCTTTTCGTTTAATTTCCATAGTGTTTCTATATTATGATAAAGGTAAACGGTTTGTCTGAATTAACCCCTTTATATGTCGCAAATGGTCCCTTATAAGTTTGAAATCAACTCTTAAATTTATAATATGAAAGACTTAACATACACTACCAACATTGCAGCAAGCCCGAAAAAGGTATGGGATACCATGATAGGGCAAGAAACTTATAAAGAGTGGACCGCAGCCGCCTGGCCTACGTCTGATTTTAAAGGCGAATGGAAACAAAGTGAAAACCTATACTTTGCCGGACACGATGGCAGTGGTACTTTAGCCACGGTAACCACCTTTGATCCTTATAACAAAATACTACTAACTCATATTGCCCTATTACAGCCGGGAAGTGTAGAAGACAGGGATAGCGAATGGGCAAAAAAATGGATAGGCAGTTTAGAAGGATATAGTTTTGCCGAAATAGATGGCACAACCCAATTAACCATCGATATGAAAATATATGAAGAATGGGAAGAAATGTTCAATAACGATTGGCCCAAAGCTTTGGCTCGCCTGAAACAAATTTGCGAAGCTTAGCAATACATCAAACATCCTATTAGATAAACATAATCTCTTGATGTTAGTTGATATAATATTTAACAAACTCTTAACCGCACATCACAAGTGGCTTAACACACAGTAGATAGTTTTGTGGCTTATTATTTATAACACATCACTATGAAATATTTTTTACTTGTATTAATCGTGTCCATTGGTTTATTTGGTTGCAAAAAAAACATTACCGAGCCAACTCCCTGGTAGTAAGCAGCGAGAATGATGGCGTTTTTAAAGTATATACTCCTAAAACCTTATAACAATTAAATTTTACCAATGCAAAAGCGATGAGTTAGACCTCATCGCTTTTTTGTTTTATAGTACTAATTAGCGACCGGCATAGTGAAGCGGAAGCAGGTGCCTTTGCCCATTTCACTCTCTACGTGAATCCTGCCGCCGTGTTGGATAACAAAGTCTTTCACCAGTATGAGGCCCAGACCTGTACCCTTTTCGTGGTTAGTGCCCAGTAAAGAATCGGTATTAATAGGGCCAAATAATTTGTCTTTAGTTTCCTTGGACATGCCTACCCCAAGATCTTGTATACAAATCTCCGTCATTCCATCTGCCTGTTGCGCTGACACAGTGACGGCTCCACCACCTAAAGGTGTAAATTTGATAGCATTGGTTACCAGGTTTTGCATAATTGAACGGAACATCAGCGCGTCGGCCTGGATATAAATATCATCACCGGTATTGTTTTCCAACGTAATCTCTTTATGCGCAGCATTGGCTTTTAATAACTCCAGCGACTCGTTGATTCCCTGCGACAGGTGTAGCTTTTCGGGGCGGAAACTTGTTTTATCACGTTGGTTTTTGGCCCAATCTACCAGTTCGTTAAGCTGGCTTAATATTTTTTGCGAGGTGCGATTAATTATTCCGGCAAGAAACTTGATCTGGTCGGGTCGTAGCTTTTCCACGTCCTGGTCAAGGTTTTGAGCAGATGCCAACAACGAGGTCAGCGGGTTACGCAAGTCATGCGATATGACAGACAAAAACTTATCCTTTGACAGGTTAAGTGCCTGAAGTTCATGGTTCAGGTTTTCCAGTTCCA
>JBDSIC010000505.1:0-8855 GCA_039918195.1 Mucilaginibacter sp. | reverse complement strand
AATTGTAACATTATTTGTTGCTATAATATACTCATACCTGCCGCTATTACCTAAATCAGTATAACCTGTAGCCCCGGCTCCGTCCGGGCCCGAGTTAGCCTGGTTACCACCGTATAAAGTACTATTGGAAAAATTAATTTCGGCATCCTGCATTTGGATAATGAGCAGCAGGTCGCCTGCCTTTATTGGCGAATTACCAAAACTGTTACCATAGGTATCTGTAGGAGGTACAGCACCTAAAGAGATGCTTTTGCCGCCCGCAGATAAAGTAACGTTAACTTGTGGCGGAAAATAAGTATTTACAAAACTTGTAGGATTAATAGAGCCATCAACCCCGGGCGAACCGCATAACTGCGGACTGGATGGTGTTTCAATATTACAATCAGGTGAGGTATTAATTTCAATTTTAACAACATTACCTAAACTTTGACCACATGAAATAGTTACTATCCTTCGGAAATAAGTAGTTGAGTTTAATGAGGGTGGGTCAAAGTCTTTGCCTTTAGCGCCGTTAATATTTGCAAAATTAGTACCGTTTGCAGATCCCTGCCATTGATAAGTTACATCCGGTGTATTTGGAGGTATGTTCCCGGTAATTACGGCGGGATTACCCGTTGTACAAAACGTAGTAACTCCTGATGCTATAATTGTATTTGCAATAGTTGGTGCAGTTGTTAAAACGTATTTACCTAAATAAATATCTGTAGAAGAACTGATCGCCGTTAAATTTAACGTTTCGCATGCTGATGGAGCAAAATCTACCGTTTGGCAAAATCCACCAGCCAGATAAATATTTTCGTTAAAGACAGCCATCCTGTATCCTACAGTTGATGAACATTGTCCACCGAAAAAGTCATAGTCCAATGATTTACCCGAGGCATCATACTTTGAAATAAAAATTGCTTTTCCTAATCCTCCTGAAGAAATCACTCCGCCCGCAGATTGGTTATCAACATCTATCGTTCCTGTAAACGCGGCCGATGTTATTACATTTCCAGCAGGATCTATACTTGCATAAGTTGGCTGAATGGTTGCACCGCTGCCCCCGAAACTTTGTGCTTGTTTAAGTGTTCCATTGCTGGTGTAAGTGCTTAAAAAAAGATCTTTATTACCTTTGGCAACCAATGAGCCTGTGCCCGTAAAAAAGGTATTGGTAAAATCGCCGAAAATGACAATGTCTGATTGTTGCCCTATTTGCAGCGCCTGGCACTTTGCTACGCCTGTACAAGGCAAATGCTTAACCCATTTATAAACACCTCCGTTTGTATATTTAGCCAAGAAATTAGCTTTTACATTAGTATTTATGGTAGCACCGGATGCAGCGGTAAAACTAAAGTCAAAATCACTTGCAAAGTCTCCTGATATTACAACATCATCTGTATTGCTGTCTATCATTATAGGTATCGATGAGGTTCCGCCACCTTCTCCATAACCAAGTGGATGTGCCCATACTAAATTACCATTACTGTCATATTTGCCAAAAAATTCTCTGAAATTCCCCTTGTTGTTTGGCAATACTAATTCAGCCGCAGAGGGGTCAACATCTATATCCGCAGTAAAATTGGCTGTTATAAAAATATTATTATTTCTATCGGTAGTTACATAATGTCCGCGTGACGTGCCATTACCACCCATAGATTTCGCCCATATAAACTGACCATTGGTTGAGTTATATTTTGCAAGAAAGATATTTTCACTTGCCGTTGAAGATAAAATATAGCTGCCCGCGGGATTAAAATTCACATCGCCTTGGTATTGACCGATTATTAAAACACTTCCAGCGTTATCAACAGCTACTGTGTTGGTGAATTCATTACCGTCACCACCCATACTTATCGCCCAGATGTATTTACCTGTGGCATCGTATTTTGCCAAAAAAATATCCGAATTTCCTTTTGAGGTTAATTTTTTTGAGCCACCCTCCTTCATATTGAAGGTAATAGTACCAGCAATGCGACCGCTTATATAAACATTTCCTGTATTATCAGTACATGTACTTGTGGCCAATGAGCTTTCGGGCCCGCCAATGTGATTTACCCACTCAGCTGTGAAGTGCTGGGCAATACATTCGGAGTTAAATGCCGTTATAATGAAAAATAAAAAGGATAGTATATAAATCCTCATAAATTAGTTTAGGTTACACAAGCATATCACAATGCTTCCTAGTTTTTGGTTTATATACAATATTTGATAAATCCTTTTAAAAATAAGGATTTATCAAACCAATTACAAAAGTATTTCATTACTAATATCTATTTCAGTACTTTATCAATGGCAGCATTAATATCTTCTGAAATTTTTAAATAATAAGAAAGTCCTGAATAAATAACAAGCGCAATTATTGACCTCAATATCATATCAGCTATAAAGTTTGGCAAAACAGGCACATAATTGCTAATAGCAAATGTTAATAAACTGATTAAAATAACAACAATGTGGGCCCTACCAAAAGGTTGTAAGCTAAACTTAACATAAACAAATAGCCAGTAAACAAAATTAAGCGTAAACATGGTAGCAAAGTATGAAATTGCCGCCCCCATCATCCCCACAACGGGTATCAATAACCAATTTAAAACCGCGCACAACATTACTGCAGCTGTAATAAAATAGGTTGTAAGTTTATAATGTTTCGAGATGTTAATTATGTAGCCGTTTACCCCGCCCGTCATATCAGCTAAAAAGCCGAAACCAACCATTATAAATACATCAAAATAACTGGCATACTCCGGTTTATGCAATAGTGCCATTATATGCTGTTTATTGATGATTAGCCCTATAAAAAGCAAACAGCCAATTAACATTTGCACTACCGAAGTTTTATAATATATCTTATCAATTTTTGGCAAATCGTTTTCAGCCCAGGCCTGTGCTATTATTTGCAAAGATGTTCGGCTTAAGGCTTTGGCCGGCAAGCTAATAACCATGGCTATACTAAAAAATGTACTGTAAATGCCCACAAACTTTAAATCCATGGTAATTGCAGTAAGCATAATAATATCAAGGTTTTGTATAAGGGCAAATGAGCTGCCGCTTAATACTGTAAAAAAGCCATAATACGCCATTTCTTTACGCTGTCCTATTATCCTTGCCGATATACTGCCGAATTTAAAATGCGCGCCTTTATAGATATTATGCCAAAGTATAAGTGTGATGATAACATTGGCTGCAAGGTATATCATCAAAAAATCGTAGTATCCGGCTATAGCTGCTGCAATAAGCAGTACACTTATTAATGTAAATACCCTGAGTAAAACCTCCCTTAAAAACGCCGACAGTACATTATTAAAAACAGCCCGTGCCATACTTTCCAGCACGGTATAAGTCATCGTAAAAAATGATAACGGGATAAGATAGTAGTAGTACTGCACCAATAGCGAAGACCCCGGCTTATCTTTATAATAATTGGTTATGCAGCTTTTAAATGATACAAAAAATACCGTTATGATAACAAATCCTACTACGCTCCATAACAATACAAATGTCGAAAACCCATTGTGGCGCTTATCGTTACCGCGGTAATATGGGAAGTACTTTAGTATAATATTGCCAATACCGGCAGATGCTATCTGAGCATACAGTAAGGATATTGCGCCCATCAGCGTAAAAAAACCAATCTGCTGAATGGTTAGATATCGCTGGAATAAAATGATCAAATTAAAAAAGCCCAACGCCGTACCCGCATACAGTATCAAACTATTATAAAATCCTTGCTTTTGCAATAAATTCATAATGCCGGATTAAATTTAAGCAGGCTACTTTTTATAATGCTGTCAAGCAGGGTTATCCTATTCTTTATTTCATAAGCGGCTATCATGTGCTGCCTGCCGGCTTTGCCCATTTTCACAGCTAGATCAATATTTTCGGCTATAGTAATCATATTTTTTGCCATAGCTTCAATATTATATTCGTCACATAACAGGCCGGTAACCCCATCTATAACAGCTTCCTTAATACCTGCGTGGCATGTTGATACAACCGGCAGTGCAGATGATGACGCTTCAAGCACAGATACGGGTGTACCTTCCATATCGCCACTCGCGGCAGTTACCGAGTGCTGAACAAAGCAACGCATGTTTTGCATCAATTGCTTTATTTGGGCCTGTGTTAAAATGCCTGTTAGTGTAATGTGATTTTGCAGGCCCAAGGTATTTACCAAATCAACCGTTTCGTTGTATAATGGCCCCTGCCCTATCATCCAAAGTTTTGCGTCCGGATATTTATCAGCCACTATCTTAAAAGCGTTAACTATGGATATTGGCGATTTCTTTTCGACAAAACGCCCCACTGACAAAAAATTACGTACCGATCCGGATATATCAATGGCCGGGAATGCCGCTGTATCTATTCCGCATGATGCGTTAATAATTTTATCTTCGGGCGCACCCAATTGTTTTAGGGCTAATGCCATATCGCATGAAACAGCTATAAGAGCACTGGCGTATTTAAATGCCTGCTGATATTGGTCATAATACTGGTTAACAGTAACACGGTGATGCACATCTGCACCATGAAAATGTATAATTAAAGGTATGCTGGCAAGTTTACAGCTTTCGGCAACCATGGCCCCAACCATCCCGTATTCGGCAAATACTACATCTATCTTTTCGGCTTTCAGGTACTTTACCAGGGCATTTGTACGCACCTTGATATTCTTCTTACCAAATATTCTTTTTTGTATAAGGTACCTTATTACAGCAGTGATCGGTTTTATAAGAAATTTATTATTATGATCGTATATAGGAAAGGCACCGCCATATAAAACCTTTTTATTCCCCGCTAAACGGTTGATATGCTCCTGTATAAAAGTCTCCGAAAAAGTTAATTTATTAGGTTTAATAATACATAAATTATAT
The DNA here is from genome assembly GCA_039918195.1 of Mucilaginibacter sp. Taxonomy (GTDB): domain Bacteria; phylum Bacteroidota; class Bacteroidia; order Sphingobacteriales; family Sphingobacteriaceae; genus Mucilaginibacter. Next base: position 4,002 of record JBDSIC010000505.1, on the reverse strand, counting down.
TCCTCAACCATATCAGCTTAATTTTCTGCGCACCTCGTATTTTCTGAAAAAACTCCCCATACGATATTTTATTTTATTTAATATACGTTTGGTGCGCTGTGCGGTAGTAACCCGCTTCGGTTTAAAAAAAGCTGCCTCAAAGTCATTATTTTTTTCAAGTACAATATGCGTATAATCGCCTGTGTTCCACACACTCTTTATCACGTACAGTAATACTTCGGTACCCGTATCAGCTGCAAGTTTACCAATGACATCAAACGAAATATGCTCATCAACCGGCTGCATGGTTTCAGGCTTATTAATTAATGACCATTTTAAATTATGTGGCGTAGGCACTGTTAAAATTATGCGCCCCTGGTTTTTTAATATCTTAGCCAAAGCGGCGTGCACTTCCGGCCGGTGGTTAACAGCGATGTGTTCATACACATCCATAAAAACCACAAGATCAAACTGTTCATCAAACGTATCAGGTGTTAACATCGATTCCTTATAATCCAGTTTGGTATCGCCAAAAAGTTTTTGTGCTAGTTTTATTGATTGTGTGCTAATATCGATACCTGTAACGCGGGCATCGGGCCATTTGCGGTGCATGCGTGCTGCAATGCTGCCTATACCACATCCTACTTCCAGTATCCGCAGTGGTTTAGCTGGTGCAAAAGCTGTAATGGTGTCCCACCCCAATTCTATCCGTGGATTAACTTTTACATAATCGTTAAGCTTGTGTTTAGCATGCTCGTCATAGTACGACACAACTTCTTCACGACCTAATTCTTCATTCATACTTTGTGAGTAATTTTTTAAAAACAGATATTCAAAAGTAAAGAATAATTTTACTAAATGATTTTTTGCGCGACCACCACATATAACGCTCCGTCGCGGTCACGCTGCGCTTGCGAGTTGATATTGTTAAATATCCTGACAAATAATTGCATGACTAAAGCGAAAGGCGGTATCAAAAATTGCTGAAGCTTAATACTGATGGCGTCCTGAAACAACTGCAAACCACTGGCAGCCAACCCCAATATTCCATAAAACGATTTGATATCATATCCCTCAGCTTCAATTATTTTTCGCAGGCCGGCACTTGTCCATCGCCAGTAGTCATAAGGGGTGGGGTGGTAAAACCAATAACCATGTGTTGTTAAAATAATGCTGCCGCCGGGCTTTAGTATGCGCAAGGCCTCCCGTAAATATCCCGGGGGCGAATCAACGTGTTCAAGCACTTGGTTTGATAATACTATATCTGCGTAATTATCAGGTAACGTTGTTTTACTGTCAAAATCGATATGATGTTCTGCTTTTGGGTTCATTTCAAGGTCGACACCCAAATATTTACCCACTAATGGCTCGATAACAGGACGGTAAGGCATATCGCCGCAACCAAAATCAATCAAAATTAAGTCTTTTTTATTTGCTGTTATCTCCTTTACCTTCTGTACCGTTACGTCCCTTAATTGTGTAAGTACCACGTAGCGGGTATGAAACAGGGTTGGATTAAGCCGGTTACCTTTCATGCGGCTAATTTAAATTTTTTTATTGGGTTTAATAAGCACTTAAATACAAGAGGCCGCCATTTTTGAGCAGCCTCTTCCTTAACTTACGTTAAAGCGTGTTAATTACTTATTACAAACAGTTTTTGCATTTCTGTATCGGTGATTATACGGTCGTAAATTCGAATATCATCCATCTTACCTTTCAGGAAGTAAAGTGGGGTGCTATCTTCAGGAAATATACTGTCGCGGCCGATGTACAGGTCGGCGCTACAGGTTGATACAGGCGAAGGAATACCCGGCGTAACATTATCAAGCACACCGTTAATGTACGTTTTATACTCCTGTGTAACCAGATCATAAGTAGACGTTATCATATACCATATATTTTTTTGCAGGTATTTATCGCCAACCGCAAAAGGGTCGTCGCCGCCGGATACACCGTACGAAGGCCGGCCAATTTTACCTACCGCGGTATATTGCGCCTCGGCTCCTGTAAATGATAAATGCCACCCGTTGTTTGACCCTGCGCCTCTTTTATGCAATAAAGCCGAACCATGGGATGCATTATACTCTTCGGCGTTTATCCAATAATTTACGGTGAAGCTGGTGTTGTATAACCTTAATTTATCAGTATCTAATATTTTTATGAAACTGTTATCGCCGGTAAAATAATAAGCCGAATTGGGCTGGTCGTGCCTGTCGGTCACAGAAACTACGTTGATAGTGTCGCCATTATAATTGTTGCCCGATGAATCGTTCGCGTTCCCGGTAAACGGATAATAAGCTATTAACCCTATTTTCAGGCTGTCAGCTGCAATATCAATAGTGTCAACGGGGATTTTTGTAGTGTCTGCAGGGTTGCCTGTTGGCTCGTAGTATACCGGCTCACAAGATGTGAATGATCCTATGGCCCATAATAACATGCAACCGGCTATTAATTTTCTCATCATGTGAATTGTTTAAGTTAAAACAAACATACAAAATATGCTCACAAAAAAAGAGCTCCTTTAGAGGAACTCTTTCATTATGAAAATATATCGTTAATTACGACTGAACTTTTTTGGAGTTGACCCTGCGGTCGTTCTCGTTCAGGAATATTTTACGCATGCGGATGCTTTGCGGTGTAACCTCAATGTACTCGTCGGCCTGTATATATTCCATTGACTCTTCTAACGAGAATTTAATGGCGGGAGAGATACGTACGTTAGTATCGCTACCTGATGCACGCATGTTGGTTAACTGTTTGCCTTTGGTAAGATTAATTACCAGGTCGTTATCGCGTATGTGCTCACCTAATACCTGTCCTTCGTAAATATCAACACCCGGATCAATAAAGAAACGGCCGCGATCCTGCAATTTATCAATAGCGAAAGCGGTAGTTTTACCACTATCCATTGATACCAATACACCATTTAAACGGCCGGGTATAGTACCCTTCCAGGGTTCGTAGGCTTTAAAGCGGTGGGCCATAATAGCCTCGCCTGCAGTTGCGGTAAGTACGTTGTTACGTAGCCCAATGATACCGCGTGCCGGTATTTCAAACTCTAAGTGTTGCAGGTCGCCTTTAGGCTCCATAACCAGCAGGTCGCCTTTACGCTGGGTAACCAACTCGATAACTTTACCGGCAACCTCGCCCGGCACATCAACTATCAGAATCTCGACAGGCTCGCATTTAACACCGTCAATTTCTTTAACGATAACCTGCGGCTGGCCTACCTGCAACTCGTAACCCTCGCGACGCATGGTCTCGATAAGTACTGATAAGTGGAGGATACCACGGCCATACACCAGGTATGAGTCAGGAGAGTCTGTTTCAACTATCTTAAGTGCAAGATTTTTCTCTGTTTCTTTATACAAACGATCGCGCAAGTGGCGTGAGGTAACAAATTTACCTTCTTTACCAAAAAACGGCGAAGTGTTGATGGTGAACAGCATGTTCATTGTCGGCTCGTCAATTTTTATAACAGCCAGTTGTTCCGGTTTATCAAAATCGGCAATGGTATCGCCAATATCAAAGCCCTCAATACCCACAACAGCACAAATATCGCCAGAGCTTACCGAGGTAGTTTTTACCTTGCCTAAGCCTTCAAATGTGTAAAGTTCTTTTATTCTTGATTTTTGGATGGTACCATCGCGTTTTACCAATGATACCGGCATGTTCTCTTTTATAGTACCGCGTGCAACACGGCCTACCGCAATACGGCCTACGAATGAAGAGTAATCTAACGAAGTGATCTGCATTTGCAAAGTACCTTCGCTGATAGGCGCAGGTGGGATATTAGCCAATATGGCATCCATCAACGGGAAAATATCCTGTGTAGGCTTTTTCCAGTCAGTGCTCATCCAGCCTTGTTTTGACGAACCGTAAATAACCGGGAAATCCAGCTGATCTTCGGTAGCATCAAGGTTGAAGAACAGTTCGAAAATCTGCTCGTAAACCTCTTCAGGGCGGCAATTTTCTTTATCAACCTTGTTTACAACCACAATTGGTTTCAACCCGAGGGATAAA
>JBDSIC010000504.1:0-5254 GCA_039918195.1 Mucilaginibacter sp. | reverse complement strand
GACAGCCTCGATCTCTATCTGCACCCGTCAAAACACGAAGGGTTGCCGAGGGCGGTTATAGAAGCCATGAGTAGGGCATGCCCTGTACTGGCCTCAACCATTGCCGGTACGCCCGAATTGCTGCCGGCCAAATACCTGCATGAACCGGGCGACTATAAAAAACTGGCCGGGCAAATAAAAGATACATTGAACAATAAAGAGTTGTTGTGCGCTATGGCTTTAGAAAATTTTAACCATTCTAAAGCCTACACATATACCGAGATAAAATCCAAGAAGAGTAACTTCTGGAAAAAATATAAAGACAACGTAATCGTCAAAAAATGACATCAGCTAAACCGCGTGTTGCTATTGTTACTAATATAGCCTGGAATATATACAATTTCAGGAGGGGCCTTGCCACTGCTATTCGCGAGGCCGGTTACGAACCTGTTTTGATGGCTGCGCCCGATCCGTACGCCGAAAAGCTGATTGAAGAGGGTTGGATATTTATACCCGTAAATAACCTGGAACGCACCGGCATAAACCCCTTGAAGGATCTGCGGCTGTTAAATGAATTTATTAAGCTTTATAAAGGAAATAAAATTGCCTGCGCTTTGCATTATAATGCAAAACCACTGGTATATGCCAGCCTGGCGGCATCTTACCTGGGTATTCCATATATCCCATCGATAACCGGGCTTGCCGGGCCATTTTCGGGCGACAGGCCACTTATTGGTAAAATTGTGACCATATTGTATACCAGTGCTTTAAAACACAGTTATCGTGTTGTATTTCAAAATAATGAAGACCGTGCTTTTTTCCTCGAAAAAAAGATAACTGTTGCCCCTAAAACACTTTTAATAGAGGGTTCGGGTGTAAATATGGAAAAATTCAGGTCGGAATTGTACGGTGAACCACCGGCCGACCATTTGGTGTTCCTGATGTTTGCCCGGCTTTCGAGGGCCAAGGGAGTAGAGTATTTTATAGATTCGGCGAGGTTTATAAAAAAGAAACACCCCAATATAGTATTTAAACTGGCGGGACCTTTTGACAGTGATAAACTGGCTTTAACCAAAGAAGAAATAGATGCCTGGGTAAAAGAGGGTATTATAGAATATTTGGGTGTTTCTGATTTTATCCAGAAAGAAATAAGCCAGGCGCATGTAATTGTTTACCCTTCGTATTACCGTGAGGGTATACCCAAATCGCTTATCGAGTCTGCGGCCATGTCGCGCCCTATCATCACTACTGATAACGTAGGTTGCCGAGAAGTGGTAAAGGATGGCGTGAACGGCTTCCTGGTGCCCGTGAAGAGCGGAGTAGCCTTAACCGCCGCCTGCGAACGTTTCATAGCATTGAGCGCTGAGGAAAAAATCGCTATGGGCAAGGCCTCGCGCGAACTTGCAGCCGAGCGTTTTGACGAGAAAAAAGTAGTGGGCGCTTACGTCAGGCTGATTGGCGATTGTCTTAATTAATAACAGGAATCCTAATTGTTATTAATCATTTTCAGGTTATTTTGCTTCAGTTTAGCATCGCCGGTATAGTCAGCATCATCATCAATTACTTCTTTAGCAGCTTTAAGTGATTTAGATAATTTATTGCCGGACATGGTGCCATTAATAATGCCGTAATTTTGGGTAAAGCTAAAATTAGTATTATTATTTATTTCAGCTTTATCAATAACCGTATTGCCGTAAGGCATGGTAAAGTCAACCTTATTATTGCCTTTAAAAACAAAGCCGCTTATAATACCGCCTGGAACCATCCGAAGATTTTTTTTACCCGTTACGAGGTTATCTATAAATTGTATGTTTTCCATCATACCACCACGAAATTCAATTGTACTTCCCTCTCTAATAGAACTTCCCGGCTGTGCTTCCAGCTCCCATTCTGTTAACTTAAGCGTTACGGTTTGCCCGCTTGTTTTTACAATTTTATATAGGCCGCCCTTAGCTATCTTAATATAAGTATCAGCCGGAAAATAGGGTTTGCCGGCCACCGGTATTGCATTAACCTCCGCCTCTACCGTTTCATTAACACCGGGCTGCTTAAATGCCTTAACCACGGTGCCCGGGTTTCTTTTAAATTTATACGACTTTATTTTACCAAGGCATATCGAATTTCCGGTGTATTTATCAGTTACGTTGATTTCATTATCTCGTATAATCACATCCTTCATATAAGGCTCGGCGCCGCTTAAACTTATTACAAACGGGAATGATTTTTTTGTGCGATAGCTTTTTCCGTATAGGTTATGGTCGCTTAGTTCAATTTTATTGTTGGCTACAAGTAAGCCCTGGAAAGTTTGCCTGCCGCCATTAAACTTTGAGCTTCCGGGGTCATGGCCAAAAAGTATCGAACTGCCTAAGGCATCGATAATAGTGTTCCCGGTAACTGTAAAATCCTCAAACTTCACATCCTTGTCAGACACTGTAGTAAAGGTTATGCCATTGGCATGGGGTTTTACTATATAATTATTGGTTATAACAATGTGTTTTAACGCACTGCCGCCACCCGATACAAACTGGTGCGATAAGGCATTTGAAACACATTTATCAACCAGCACGTTTTCGGTTATGCTTGCAAACGAACTTAAGTTTATTGACCAGGCATCTTTACCATGTTTGCCTGTAAGGTCGGGGTGTACAATTTTGTCGCTGTTAATAAATTCAATACGCTGAATTTTAATGTTACGTATATAATTAGTGGGATGCCCCTTAAATATGATCATGCTGTAATAATCTATCCAGCCGTTGGTAAAATTATAATCAAGGGTCATGTCAGATAGTTCCACATTTTCAATATTACGGTCGGGGTGCCCGCTTTTGTCAAAATCGTAAGTGGATATGCCCCACAACATTTTAATTTTAACTTGTTTGGCTTTTATAATTGTTTTGCCCATACCCGCGCCAAAATATTTGCGGTTAGGCATTACATCCACCGGCCCCATTAAATAGGTGCCCGCGGGAAAATATACATTACCCGCCTGCTGGGCTTTACGTACCAGTTTGGCACAATCAACCTGCCCGGTATTATCGGCCCCGTACTCAACTATGTTTATGGTTACATCTGTTCCTGCAACTTCTTTATTGGGCGATGCAACAGCCGCAGGCCGTGCCGCGCAACCAAAATGTGCAGGTAAAAGAATCAGCATAAAGCAGGTAGTTAACAGGTAAAACCGGGTATTTTCCATAAAAAGTATTTACTAAAGTAGACTGTAAAATTAATAAACGGTTTAGCTGTGAAAAGCGTATAGGTTACATTTGTTTGTTTATTTAATTAAAATATAAAAGGCTTTACTATTTTAGTACTATGGAAGAACAAAATGAAAATCAGCTAAATATTGAGCTAACAGAAGAAATAGCAGAGGGCGTATACTCAAACCTGGCCATTATAACCCATTCAAACTCCGAATTTGTAGTAGATTTTATACGGGTAATGCCCGGTATACCAAAGGCAAAAGTAAAATCGAGGATAATACTTACACCCGAGCATGCTAAAAGATTGCTGAGTGCCCTTGAAGATAATATTGAGAAATTTGAAGCCGTAAACGGCCGGATAAAAATTCAACCGGAAAATCCCGGTTTCCCTATGAATTTTGGCGGAACAATGGGCCAGGCATAAATTTATATTTTAACGTAGTTGTAATTACTATACAATTAAAAGAAAAGTATTATTATAATAATTTTTGTAATTTAGCACTTTATTATTTAGCAAATTCGTAATTTAATAACTGTATAAGTGTATTGGTGCTAATTATATGAACAAAATAAATTTCCTGCCCGGGCTTAACAGTTTACGGTTTGTTGCCGCTACACTGGTTATAACAGGCCACGCCAAGGAGCATTTATCAGAGTTAGGAATAAGCTGGTACCCCGATGCCGAGGTGTTTCAGCAGGCAGGCAATGCAGTGAAATTCTTTTTTGTGCTATCAGGCTTTTTACTCACCATGATAGCCATACGCGAACTGGAGAAAACCAATACTATCCATTTAAGATCATTTTACTTGAGGCGTATTTTAAGGATATTCCCTTTGTACTACGCTGTTTTAATAGCATTAATAATTATTAATGCGGGAATCAACCCGATATTGTTGCACAAGAACACCTTAGGACAGCCGGTAGTGGAAGGGTTTTTAATGAACGCGTTTATGTTACCCAACCTGGCCAAAGCAATATGGCCCGAAACGGTAGGGGCACTGGGTTTGCTGTGGAGCATTGGTGTAGAAGAACAGTTTTACCTGTTTTTTCCGCATTTAATGAAATTTTTACATAAGGTAAAATACAAACTTATAGTATTGATATTGGTTTTTGCCTGCTTGTTCACATTCTTCAGGCTTGTAGGTGCTGATGTTATACACTTTAGCCCGGTGTGGCGCAAGTTTATTACTACACTGCGATTTGATTATATGCTTATGGGCAGCATATTTTCATATTTGATATTTGGCACCAAAACGTTTGGCAATTCTGTGTTATCTGTGCTTAATTATAAAGCCGTGCAACTGGTTATTTACGTAGTAGCACTTATAAATATATTCTTTAACATTATGCCGGGTGGTTTTGTAGGCGGGCTGGTTGAGCCTATGTTCTTCTCCATCATCATTATTTCGGTATCGTGCACCAGCAACAGGCTAATTAACTTCGAAATAAAACCATTTTCGCATTGGGGGGCTATATCTTATGGTATGTACCTGCTGCATCCGTTTATAGCCTATGCGCTTAGGTTTGCGTTTGTAAAAGTTGATTTTGTTAAACACACTTTTCAAACCCTGCCCGACCTATACCCCATATTATTAGTGCTGTTGACAATAGCGTTAGCACACGTTTCATATACCTATTACGAAAGCCGTTTCCTCAGATTGAAGGACCGTTTAAGCAAAAAGATATTTAATTGAGATAAAAAATCCCCGCCTGTTATAACAAGCGGGGATTTTGCTTTTAAAGCCTCACCTAAATCCTCTCCAAAGGAGAGGACTTAAAAGAGTTTTTTATTAAAGTCTCCCCCCGAAAGGGGAGATCCGATAATCCCCGTTGTTGGTGTCCTCACCACCAACTCCATACAGCTTGCAGGTGAGGACACCTGCAACGGGGATTTAGTAATACGTTAAAATAAATTCGAAATCGAACATTCGAAATTCGAAATCAAAACTACGCCCAAAGATTCTCCGGGTACGTCCCGTTATTCACCAGCTCTGAAATACTTTGCTGCACTATCGGCTTATCCTCTTTATAAGTAACGCCAAACCATTTGTTGGCTGTTGGTATCACCTTAAATG
>JBDSIC010000503.1:0-6042 GCA_039918195.1 Mucilaginibacter sp. | reverse complement strand
CGTTTGTATTTTTATGTATATGGGCCAAAAAGGCGCAATTGCCTATAAGCCCTGTTTCATAGGTATGTTTTTCCATAAAGTATCGGCAATAAATGCAACCTTTATAAATAACAGCAGGAAAGGGTTTTGTTTTAGGGAATGTGATTTAAGGTAGAAACAAAAAAATAAAAAAGGCATCATTCCTATACGCCATGCAAGTTTAGATGCATGGTTCAGAAGATTTCTCTCTATACTCGAAATGACAACCAGGGATTGATACTTTTATTTACAGCGACAATACCTCAACTATCTTCAGCATGGTGCTGTTTATCTCGGGACTGTGCTTAATGGCTTTCTCAAATGGGGTATAGGCAATTTCGCCGTGTATAATGCCTATCATTTCGCCGCCGCGACCGTCTTTTAAAGCCTCAACAGCGGCAAAACCTACGCGGCTTGCCAACACCCTGTCCATACAGGTTGGCCTGCCGCCACGCTGTATGTGGCCCAGTATAGATACACGGGTATCTATGTTCGGAAATCTCTCTTTTACTAAGTCGCCTATTTCAAAGGCTCCGCCTTCGCGCTCACCTTCGGCAACTATAACAATGCGTGATGATTTATCTTTGCGGCCATGTTCCAAACGGTACAGCAAAGCATCCAGATCCTGCTTACTTTCGGGGATTAGTACCGATTCGGCACCCGATGCGACACCTGTGCGTAAGGCTATCAAACCCGAATCGCGGCCCATTACCTCTACAATAAACAGCCTGTCGTGCGATTCGGCCGTATCGCGTATCTTATCAACCGCGTTAACTACCGTATTAATGGCAGTATCGTAGCCAATGGTAAAATCGGTACCTACCAAATCGTTATCAATAGTGCCCGGCAAACCTATAATGGGCATGTCGTGCTCGTCGCCTAAAAGTTTGGCACCGGTAAAAGTACCATCGCCGCCAATGGCTACAAGGCCGTCTATTTTATGTTTTTTTAGTTGATAGTAGGCCAGTTTGCGGCCTTCAGGGGTTTGGAAATCATCGCTGCGGGCCGATTTTAAAATGGTACCGCCACGCTGAATAATATTTGAAACCGATTTACGGTTCATCGGCTCGTAATCGCCATTTATCATACCCTCGAAACCGCGGCGTATGCCTGTAACCTGTATATCGTAGTATAATGCTGTACGTACTACTGCCCTTATAGCGGCGTTCATACCCGGCGAATCGCCGCCCGAGGTGAAAACTCCTATATTCTTGATCTGCGTCATTGGTTGTTGTTGTAGGCAGCTATACCGCTGTCTAAAAATTTTAAGTAACTGCTAATATTATAATCCGCGCCGGATGGCTTTATGGTAACATTATTACTGTCTTTCAGTAAATTACCGTCGCTGTCCAGCAATACGTAAAATGGCTGCGAATTAGCGTTAAAGCGTGAAGCCTGCAAATCGCTCCATTTGGCCCCTAAATTAGTGATTTTTTTGCCACTAAAGGAAGATTTGAATTGATCTTTTGCTTCTAATTCGGTTTTATCGTCTACATATAATTGCAGCAGCACATAATTTTCGCTCAAATGCTTAAATACCGCAGGGTCTTCCCATACATCGTTTTCCATTTTGCGGCAGTTAACGCAATTCCAGCCGGTAAAATCTATCAGTATCGGTTTCTTTAGTTCTTTTGATACCTGTAATGCCTGTTCATAATCGTACCAGGCCTCTAACCCCTTGGTTTTTCCACGGCGGAATATGGCTTCGTACTTTTTTTCTTTTACTGAGGTTGACGTTAAAGCCGCCGGTGCGGTATGCCCTGCACCGCCCAAATAAAAATCCTGGGTGGCGGGTGGCGGTAAAAACGCGCTGATAGATTTAAGCGGAGCACCCCACAACCCCGGCACCATATACGCTACAAAGGCGAAAACAATAATAGCCAAAAACGTGCGAGGCACCGAAAGGTACGGCAGGTCGCTGTCATGCGCAAACTTTAGCTTGCCTATAAGGTACAAGCCCATTAAAAAGAAGATAGCTATCCAAAGCGATAAAAATATCTCGCGGTCAAACCAGTCCCAGTGATAGGCCAGGTCGACATTGGAAAGAAACTTTAATGCGAACGCCAGCTCTAAAAAGCCAAGCGCTACCTTTATACTGTTCAACCAGCCGCCCGATTTGGGAAGGCTTTTCAACGCAGATGGGAACAGCGCAAACGCCGCAAAGGGCAGTGCCAGCGCCAGCGAAAAGCCAAACATACCTATGGCCGGCCCCAAACGTGCGCCTTTTGACGCGGCATCAACCAGCAGGGTGCCAATAATTGGCCCGGTGCACGAAAATGAAACAACCACCAGCGTAGCTGCCATAAAGAATATACCGGCCAACCCGCCTTTGTTCGAACTTTCATCCAACTTATTAGCCAGCGAGCCGGGCAGTGTTATTTCAAACGCACCTAAGAATGATATGCCGAACATCACCAGCATCAAAAAGAAAAAGATGTTAAATATACCGTTGGTTGATAAAGCGTTCAAGGCATCGGCACCAAAAATAAGGGTAACAAGCAAGCCCAGTGCTACATATATTACTATAATGGATATGCCATAGGTTAGCGATTGCAATACCGCCTTTTTTCGCGAACCTGCCTTTTTTGTAAAAAAGCTAACTGTTAACGGCAGCAGCGGGTAAATGCATGGCATGGTGACTGCTATCAACCCGCCTATAAACCCGGCAAAAAATACCTGCCATAATGTTTGGGGGGCATCATCGGGTACAGTAGTAGTTTGCTCTATAACGGGTTTTTTAACAATGGTTTCTTTTTGAGGCGTATCCGCAGTTGCAACAGTGCTGTCAGCAGCAGGGGTTATTTCGGTAAATTCTATACCCTCTGTAGAAATAGTATCCTGTGCCTTTGCAGGATAAAATGTGGTTAATAAAAATAGTGTGAATAAAAAAAATGTGAAGTACTTGAAGTTTAAGGGGTATTTCATTGCAATCAATTTACCGGTATGCTAAACTCTACCTCCTCAGGCGGCAAGCATTTAAAATCATTACAAACCATAAACTCTAACTTTCCTTTTACAATGGTTTTGGGTTTATTCAGTTTTATCTTTTGCTGAAAAACAACCGATTTTTCAAAATAAGTAACGTCCATTTTAAAAACATCCTCGTGCTTTACTATGCCTTTAGGCTCGGTAGTTTTACCGTTTAAAGTAAAATCCTTTGATGCAGCAAAGGTAAATGTTGTGGCCACCGGCCCACCATCCTTAACAAACTGCGAGTAGATATGCCAGCCGGGCTGTATAGTAGCTTTTATAAGTATAATGGCTTCTTTACTATTAATCTTTTTCGATGCATATGCCCACTTAACCGGCTTTTCTATCTGCGCGAAAGTTGCCGTAGCCAACAGCACAACAGTAAACAATATCAAAAATCTCTTCATTGGTTATTATTTAAAAACTCTATTTCCTTTATATTAAACGTAACATCTTCGCCATCCTTATGCACTACCAGCAATCCGCTGGGTTTTACATTTTTTATTATACCTGCAAAAATGGTACTATTTGACTGAAAATTGCGGGTTTCGTTTAACCAGTACAAATTATTAAGGTAATCTTCCCTTAATGCTTCAATATGCCCCGCTTTCAGTTTTAGATAACCTGCTTCAATATGGCTGCAAATTTCTGATAATAATAACCGCAAATCATAATCCTTATGTAAGATTTGCTTTATAGAAGCGGGATTAGGTACATGCGGTGGGAAATTAACCTGGTTAACATTGATGCCTATGCCTATAATGGCATGTTTTATTTTATCGCCCTGCACCACGTTCTTTATAAGTATGCCACCCAGTTTTTTGTCAGCATAGTAAATATCATTAGGCCATTTTATTTTTAAAGCGGTGCCTAAATTCGGCTGTAATGCTTTATATACGCCCAGGCTTATTACCCTGTTCAGGTCGAACTGGCTTAAAACCGGCAAAAAAGCGGGGTTTAAAAGCAGGCTGAAAGTTAAGTTTTTACCCGGTTCGGCATGCCATCCGTTTTGTTGCTGCCCCCTGCCGGCGTATTGCGCCTCTGCCATAATGACCGTTCCTTCGGGTACTGGCTTGGAATTTGACAATATATTCTTCAGGAAATTGTTGGTAGAATCAACTTCTTTAAGTGTAACTAAATTTTGTCCAACAAATAATCCCGAAAATATGTTATTTTGCAAAGTATAATATCTGATAAATTAAATCGTTCAAAACTAATTCTTTTTGATGGTAAAAAATAAAGTGATAAGTGAATCTACTTACATTTCTGAATTAGCCATACACGGCATACAGGAAAAAAAAGGGAATGATATTGTGAGGTTGGACCTTAGGAACATATTCAGTTCAGTTTCTGATTATTTTGTAATATGCCATGCAGACTCCACCACGCAGGTGCGGGCCATAGCAACCAGTATTGAGGATGAGATATATAAGGCCACGCAGCAGGAACCCTGGCGTAAAGAGGGGCTTGAATACAGTGAATGGATATTGCTTGATTATGTTGATGTGGTAATACACATCTTTAGAACAGACAAACGCGAATATTATGGCGTTGAGGACCTGTGGGGCGATGCCGAAATTAAAAGTTATAAAAGCGCTTAAATTTATTTAGTTGTTGATCGTTATTAATTGTAGATCAATGATTGTAAGTTTGAGCTGTTAAACACAAAATGAAAGATAACAAATTGGAGAAACCAAATCCTATACGGAAAGTACCAAATAAAAAAATAACGCCAAAGCCGCCTAAATTTAATTTAATGTGGCTATACGGTATAGTTATAGTAGCCCTGCTTATAGTACCATCAATTTTAGACAGTAGCAGCGGCACCCGCATCGATTTTAAACGTTTTGAAACGGAAATGCTGAAACAGCATGATGTAGAAAAGGTAGAAGTTTACAAAAGCGGTGAACTTGTTTATGCAGATGTTTTTATTAAAAAGGAAGCACTGAAAAAACCTCAGTATAAAGAGGTGAATAAAGACAAGCGCTCCCTAAGCCTATCGGCCGACGGCCCGCAGTATACGTTTACTGATATGTCTTCCGAGAGTTTAAAGCAATCTATTAACAATGCTGAAAAAGACCTGCCGGATACGCAGCGTACGCCTATAGTTTTCGTAACGCACGAAAATCTTATATCAAATTCTCTTTTCCAGTTCATTATAATGGGCGTATTGCTTGTTGCTGTCTGGATGTTCATCATGCGCCGCATGAGCGGTGGCGGCGGTGGCGGCCCGGGCGGCCAGATATTCAATATCGGCAAATCAAAGGCTACCCTGTTTGATAAAGAAGCGCAGGTATCGGTAACATTTAATGATGTGGCCGGCCTTGAAGAAGCTAAACAGGAGGTTATGGAGATCGTGGATTTCCTGAAAAACCCCAAAAAATATACCAACCTGGGTGGTAAAATACCTAAGGGTGCTTTGCTTGTAGGTTCGCCGGGTACCGGTAAAACCTTACTTGCTAAAGCTGTTGCCGGCGAGGCGCAGGTGCCTTTCTTCTCGCTGTCAGGATCTGATTTTGTGGAGATGTTTGTGGGTGTGGGTGCGTCGCGTGTGCGCGACCTGTTCCGCCAGGCAAAGGATAAAGCGCCGTGTATCATATTTATTGACGAGATTGATGCCATTGGCCGCGCCCGTGGTAAAAACAATATTGTTGGCGGTAATGATGAGCGTGAGAATACGCTTAACCAGTTACTGGTTGAAATGGATGGTTTCGGTACCGATTCGGGTATCATCATCCTGGCAGCAACCAACCGCCCGGATGTACTCGACTCGGCTTTATTACGCCCGGGACGTTTTGACAGGCAGGTATCTATTGATAAACCCGATTTGGTTGGCCGCGAGCAGATATTTAAGGTACACTTAAAACCGGTTAAACTTGCTGAAGGTGTTGATGCCAAAAAACTTTCTGCACAAACACCGGGCTTTGCCGGTGCAGAGATAGCCAACGTTTGTAACGAGGCAGCGCTTATTGCCGCCCGTAAAAACAAGGAGGCTGTTGATATGCAGGATTTCCAGGATGCGATTGACCGTGTGATTGGTGGTTTAGAGAAAAA
>JBDSIC010000502.1:0-3327 GCA_039918195.1 Mucilaginibacter sp. | reverse complement strand
TTGATTTCGGCGGCGTGTATACCGATGTGCAATTTCATAGCCTGATAGCATACGAGTTAGGTGATGGTCGCACTGTGAAGATAACCTTTACCCCGCAGGGCGATAGCACGCATATAATTGAAACTTTTGATGCAGAGAGCGTAAATTCAATTGAAATGCAGCAAGCCGGCTGGCAGGCCATACTTAACAATTTCAAAAAATATACGGAGGCTTAATTACTACGTGTTCTGCTTCCTGCTTTTTACCACGTTGCCGGCTTTCACCAGCATATTCAATAGCTTTTCAAGATAAAAAGGTTTGGCTATATAGTCGTCCATGCCTGCACGGTAACATTCTTCGGTATCGCTTTCCATGGCGTTGGCTGTCATGGCTATGATGTATGGCTGCAGGCCCGGCATCTTGCGTATCTTCTCGGTAGTTTCCAGCCCATCCATTTCGGGCATTTGCACGTCCATCAAAATTACATCAAAAAATTCCTGGTTAACTTTTTTCAGCGCATCAAGGCCGGTATTTACCACATACGGCTTGTAACCCAGTTTGTTTAATATCCGCTCTATCAGCTTTTGGTTAATAGCATTGTCTTCGGCTATCAGGATGCTTAAAGGATGCTCTTCCGCAAACTTTTCGGGCAATATGGTTGGCGATTTTATATCAGGTACTATATCAATATCTTTTTTTGATAGTAATACCGACTGTATGCTTTTATGCAGTTGTTGCTGTTTGGCCGGCTTAACCAGTATAAACGAAAACAGGTCATTATGTTTTTTCTTTTTATCATTACCTATCGAACCGAGCATAATTACCGGCACAGGTTGTTTACTGTGCTTAACAGCCGTAGCCAGGCCTACGCCATCCATGCCCGGCATTTGCATGTCAGTTATTATCAGGTCGAACGGTGCAGTATTAGCCCCGTTCAAAACCTCTAAGGCAAGTGTTGCCGAAGCAACGGGCACGCCAACCATTCCCCACTCTTCCAGCTGCCTTTTTATTACACCAAGGTTGGTTAAATTATCATCTACAATAAGCACCCGTTTGCCTTCCAGTATACTCATATCGGCAGGTACAGGTGTTATATTGGCTTTGCCGGCACCGGCTTTGATGCTAAAGCTAAAGGATGATCCTTTATTAAGCTCGCTTTCAACATTGATATCGCCGCCCATTAATTTAATAAGCCGCTGGCTAATGGCCAGGCCCAGGCCCGTGCCGCCGTACTTACGGGTAATTGATGAGTCGACCTGCGAGAAGGCCTTGAATAAAGTACTGATCTTGTCCTGCGCTATACCAATGCCGGTGTCCCTTATGGTAAAACCGAGCTGCAAATTATCCTGTGTATTTGATATGACAGATACCCCCAAAAATATTTCGCCATAGTGGGTGAACTTAATGGCGTTACTGATAAAATTGATGAGCACCTGCCTAAGACGATGGCTGTCGCCTATAATATGCATGGGTACATCTTTTTCTATCTCGTATATCAGTTCCAGGTTTTTCTCGGTAACTTTTTGCGAAAACAGGTCCATTACATCTTCTATGCAATGCCTCAGGTCGAAGTTTTCCTTTTCAATATTGATGGAGCCCGATTCTATCTTCGAAAAATCAAGGATGTCATTGATAACACTGATCAGGTTTTCGCCGCAAACCATAATGGTATCATTATACTCTTTCTGCTCATCATCCAGGTTAGTTTCGGCAAGCAGCGATGCCATGCCGATAACGCCGTTCATAGGTGTGCGTATCTCGTGGCTCATGGTGGCCAAAAAAACGCTTTTGGCCTGGTTGGCTTTTTCTGCTTCCTGCCGTGCCTGTTGTTCCTGTTTCTTTTGTTTAAGTAATGCAGCGTTCAGGCCTTCCAGATCGCGGGTGCGTTGCTGCAATTCTTCCGACTGGGTGAGCAGTTCTTCTGATTGTGCCTGCATTTCTTCGGCTTGTACCTGCAGTTCGCTGTTGACGTTTTGTAACTGTTCCGACTGATGTACCACTTCGGCGGTGCGCTCTTTAACTTGCCTTTCAAGTATGGTTTTTTGCCTGTTGATAGAACGTACCCTAAAAAGGTATATGCCATATACAGTACCCGCAATTAATAAAACGCACAACGTTTTAAACCACCACGTTAACCAAAACGGAGGTATCACGGTAATGTTTAAACGCAGCATATTATGCGACCATTGCCCCGTAGCATTCCGGCTTTTTACTTTAAAAACGTAATCGCCGGGTGGCAGGTTAGTATAGTTGGCTATATTTTTATTGGCTACATAATTCCAGCCCTTGTCAAAATCTTCCAATAAATAGGCGTATGATTTTTTTTGCGGAACGTCATAATCCAGCGCGGCATATTCAAACGATATAACCGATTGGTTGTAGTTTAAATTTATATTACGGGTTTCTGAAATATCCTGTTTTAATGGTGAAGGGTCATTGCTGTGCCGGGCAATATCAACCGGTTTGTTAAATATCTGGAAACCGGTCAATATCAGTGGCGGGTCGTAACTGTTACGTATTACCTGGCTGGGCTGAATTATATTAAAGCCATTAATACCCCCAACATATACTACCCCTTTAGTACTTACAAAAACAGAATTGGTCCTGAACTCATTTTCCTGCAGGCCATCCTCGGGCGTAAAATTTTTAAGCATTTTTTTTGCCGGATCAAACACTGTTAAACCTTTGTCCGAGCTTATCCAAAGCTGGTGCTGGTGGTCCTCAACAACAGCCCGTGTGTAATTGCTGGGCAATCCGTCTTTAGTTGTAAAAACGGTGAATTTACCCGTTTTAATATCCAGCCGGTTTAAACCCGCGCCGGTAGCTATCCAGATATTTCCAAGATGATCCTCGCAAATGCTGGCAGCTTCATTATCACTCAGGCTGTTATTGCCGCCGGCGGGGGCAAAACGGATAAAATCACTGGCGCCGGCTTTTAATAAGTTGATGCCGGCATCTGCAGTACCTATCCATAAATTTCCTTTACTATCAGCCAGCAGCGAAACGATATTATTGCTGCTTAAACTTTTAGGATCGTTTTTATTATGCCAGTGATGAACAAAATGCCCCGTAGCTTCATTATATAATTCAAGGCCCTGGCTGTAAGGGCTTACCCATATTTTCCTGTCGCGGGTTTGCGCAATAGCAGTTATGTAGTTGTTACTTAAGGCAGCTTTATCATTAAGGTCCATCTTAATCGACCGTGCTTTTTTGGTATTAAGGTTTAAAACAGTGATACCATTGTCGTAGGTGCCTATCCATAAATTACGCTTGTCATCCAGGCATAGCGATTGTATAATATTACCCGGATCCGTGTTCTTGTCTTTAGATGTATATACACTGTACTTC
>JBDSIC010000501.1:0-2739 GCA_039918195.1 Mucilaginibacter sp. | reverse complement strand
AACAAATCAGTATTAAGTGGCGTGCCTGCTTCCCTGCCTGCCTTGGTTAAAGCCTCGCGCATTCAGGAAAAAGCCCGCGGCGTAGGGTTTGACTGGGAAGAAAAAAGCCAGGTATGGGCCAAGGTGGAAGAAGAGATGCAGGAATTTAAGGATGAATTTAATGTGGAGGATGCAAGCGATATTGACCATGAAAAAGCTGAAAGCGAATTTGGCGATCTGTTATTTTCCTTAATAAACTACGCCCGTTTCATCAACATCAACCCCGAAGATGCTTTAGAAAAAACCAACCGGAAATTTATAAAACGCTTTCAATATCTTGAAAGTAAGGCCAACGAAAGCGGCAAACAGTTACATGATATGACACTGGCCGAAATGGATATTTTTTGGAACGAGGCGAAAAAACTTTAAAAAAATAAATTTATGCTGTATCGTATCCCATTGTTTACACGTATTAACTAATATTAAATCAATTATTATGAAAAAAGAATTTTTTGGACTACTTATAATACTATTAGTTATAATAGCAGGATGTACAAAAGTACAAGAACAACCACCACTTGCTATACCGGAAGGCAAGTTTACAGGCAAGTTTACACGGTTGCATTTAAATCCATCAAATAATAAGATTGATACTTTAAGTGCCAATTTTGTTATAACATTTTCTGCAGCTACAGGTTACGCGGTTTTGAGTGACACATCAATTGTACATGCTGGCAGCAAAGGCTCGTATATTGTTGATCCCTATTTTATGCAATTTACAGATAGCACCATACCGGCTGGCCCTGTACCTACAACAGGAAAAACACATTTAGCAGGTGTTTATGACTATTACTACAAAAGCCCGGTTTTAAAATTTAGTAGGACGACAAGTGATACGCTTGGCTATTCTTACGATTTGATACTTACTCCGTAAGTTGTTTATTCAATAAAATAATTTGGCTGTAGCAAAACCTCCTTTTGTCTCGTATTAGATAAATAACACTTACTAAATTACTTAATGCATCCACGCCAGGGCGTTGCTGAAGAGGAAATTATTTATCACTGCAAAAAAGGCAGCTTAAAACATCAGGAAATGCTGTATAAGCTATTCTATGGCTATGCTATGGGTATAAGTTTACGTTATAGTTTAAACCGCGATGATGCGTTGGAAGTAACCAATGATGCCTTTATCAAGGTGTTTAATAGCATAAAAAACTATAATGACAATAAACCTTTTAAAGCCTGGCTGCGCACTATCGTGATTAATACCGCTATTGACCGTCGACGAAAAGACTTAAAACTGCAACTGCATACCGATATTGAAGATGCAGTTGCTTTAAGCCATCAAATAACTGTTATCGATAACCTGAACGCGCAGGATATACTAAACTTAATGCAGCAACTACCGCCGGTACATTTAACTGTATTTAACTTATATGAGATTGATGGCTACAGCCATGATGAAATTGCCGAGAAGCTTGCGCTATCGCCAAGTTCATCAAGGGTGTATTTAGCCAGGGCTAAAGAGAAATTACGAAGTATCATAAATAAAGAATCACAAAGCTATGGATGATCAATTTGATGATAGCTTAAAGAACCATATCAGGCAGGTTTTTGAAAATTTTGAAGACCCTACTGCCGACGAAGGATGGTTATTGCTCCGGGAAAAATTTCCGGAAAAGGGAAAGAAACGTCCGGTTGCCTGGTTGTGGTGGTCATCGGCTGCGGCTATGTTATTATTGGCATTGGGTATTGGCACCTGGTTGAATCAAAAGACTGAAGCCGATAAATCAACTGTTTATATAAAGCCTAAAAATATTATTGATACAGCCAAAGGAAATGATGTAGCTATTAAACAACCTATTCCTGACAGAACTTATGTAACTTCTGATAACTATTTGACGCCACCCACATCGCTTAACAAAAAACCGTTACCTAGCCACATAAAAAGCCAGGCACCTAACAACAACATTACGGATAATCAACCAGCTATCAATAATACACCTGATGTGGGTATAGATTTAAACAAAGTTGATAACGCACAACCTGTAGAAACGCAAGTTGCAATTACAAATAATGTGAGCACTAATACAACAGCATCGCCATCAACAGATAACCCAACGCCTGTGATAAAGCAACCTGTTGTTCAAAAAACAGGGAAGCCATTGTTATATGCCGACAATACTTTAAAAGAGAATAAACCTAATGAAACACAAAAGCCGGGTGACAAACCGGTTAAGTTTGGTGTATATGCCGCTACCTATTTTAATTATGCCGCGGGCAGTAATAATCAGTTGAATATGGGTGTTGGTTTTACTTCAGATATTAGGATCACTAAAAACCTAAAACTATCTACAGGTATGGCGATTGGGCAAAATAGTTTAAATTATAATAACCAGGCACCTACACCTGCTATTAAAGATAAGGCTTTGGTTTATGCACTTGGCACTAGCAATACCAATCCGATAGGCTATTCATCAACAAGCCCTACTGTAAAAAATTACAATGCTGTATTGGTTGGGCTGGATGTACCAATAAATTTAAAATATGAATTCAATCCGCAAAAAAGCAGCAGCTATTTTGCTGTTGGATTAAGCTCGGGTACATTTATAAATCAATCTTATACTTATAAATACGCCATACAAGGAGCTTCCTTTGCAGGAGTTCAGCAAGAGTCGGCTCCGCAGACATCAACTAATAGTTTTGGCGATTTTTACTTTGCGCGCACCCTTAATGTATCCTTTGGCCTTGGATATCCAT
>JBDSIC010000500.1:0-4782 GCA_039918195.1 Mucilaginibacter sp. | reverse complement strand
ATAATCCTGCATCAAACTTTTCATAGCGCTATGGATATCTTGTATGCTTCCCATTATCAATAATTCCGGGGATTTATTTGCCAGATCGGCAAGTGCATCAGCCATGCTTGCCACATAGTATGGGCAGTCCCAATCATGACGATAAGGATCATCTCCTTTAACATTCACCTTTTGCAAAGGGTGCGAAAGATCTTCTATAACCTCCGCTATAGCATCGCCAAATACGTTGGAATATTCGGCAACAAAATGATGCCACCAGCGGGGATGCTGCGGCAATTCCTTAAGCAGGGTGTCGCAGACCAAAACGCGTGCGGGAATGTGTGGGTTCGCGGGGTCCATAATTACCAAAGATGCTCCAAAATGCCCTTCCTGGAGCGAATGCCGGCTACAGATCACAAAAAATTGCAACTGTTGCTCACCTGCCTGGTATAACTCAAATACGAGTTCTTTGATTTCCCGTAACCGATCCTCCAAAAATCCACGTTTGTATAAAACATATAAATTGCCGGCGGATTTAGCCGTACAGCGTTGACTATTTTCATCAAATACGTTTCCATTTGCCGGGCGGCTGGAAAAATGATTGCCGCTGTTATAACGTAATTGTTCTGATTCAGCCGGATAGGTGCTGATATCCGCAGTATCGCCGGTTGCGGTTTGCTTGCAGGGATGTACCGAGCGAAAAGGAATATCCATTTTTTCACTATCCATACGGCGGGCAAGGTTATAAATCCGCTGTTCTGAAGGAGCAAACAGGGGATCTCCGGTGGTGGGGTCAAAATAAACTTCAGCCTCGTTTCTCCCTAAATGGCCGGCAATTGTACTGTGCTGCAACAATTGCTGCAGGGGATGAGTTGAGTTGAGGAAAAAGTCCCGCAGTGCATCCGCACCCAGATACTCTTCTAACGGCTGATCGACCCGGAGTAATGTTTCACCTTCATGCCGATCAACCCAGTTACGCAAAAAAAGATAAATGTCGCGTTCAAAATTAAAATTGGCAGCTGCTGCAGCTTGTTTTGCGGAGGTAAAGTGTTGCGTAATATGCTTCCGGGTGACCGACGAGCCACGGTCAATAATTTCCTGTTCGGGTTCCGTTTGCCCGTCAATGTGGTTGATGATAAAATCGTTATGGTTAAATTCCATCAGTTTTATTCGGTAGATAATGAAGCAGCGCAATTAATGATTTGCCAAGGGATTTGACACTTCCAAAATAGTAAATTTTTTTAGCTTCCAGTTAAGTTAACAGAAAAATAATGTCATATTTTTATTGGCTTTACACGTTGTATAGCAAGCGTGTTTTTACTATATGGCTGAAGAATAAATTCAGGAAAAGAAGCCAACCCTGCATGGATTTCTTATTCCTGATAAATAACAGATACCTTTAAAATTATTAAATCATTTAATTAGGTTTGGCATACTTAACCGCACCGCTATGTTTTGGTATGAAGATGATATAAAACGTTTAGAAAAAGAACGTGCCGCGCTAACCTATAAGCCTGCTACAATATTTTATGGCAGCTCTTCTATCAGGCAATGGACAAGCCTTGCTGACGATTTTAAGGGCCTGAGTCCTGTTAACCTTGGTTTTGGAGGTTCCACCCTGGCAGGCTGCACCTGGTTTTTCGACCGCGTTATGGTTGGGTTTGAGCCCGAGCGGCTGGTTTTTTATGCCGGTGATAACGACTTAGGCGACGGGCGGCATCCCGAAGAGGTGTTCATCTTCTTTCAGCAGTTTGCCGTTAGGGTAAAAGAGCGATTTGGTTCGCTGCCCTGCTACTTTATCTCGTTAAAACCAAGTATCGCCCGCTGGGCGCAGTTTGGGAATTTCAAGTATGCCAATGAGATCATCTCTGCCGAGATAAAAAACAATCACCCGGATTGGCGATGGGTAGATATTTTTAGTTCGATGTTAAATGCCGACGGTAAGCCTAACCCTGAATATTTTGTAGCCGACGGGCTGCACTTAAGCAAAAAGGGCTACCACCTTTGGAAAACGGCCGTTCATAAAGAATTAAGTGAAGAGTTAACCCCTTTTTGACCGGCAGTTAACATACAACAGGGATATTCGGCATAAATTAGCGTTACTTATGAACAGAGAGTATCACCGGTGGTATAGCAGCCGGCTGGGGCGGGATATGGAACTGCTGATTTTTGGACATGCCGGCAAAGCCGTACTGTTTTTCCCGCCACGCATGGGCCGCTTTTACGACTACGAGAACTGGGGTATCATTTCGGCGCTTGCCGGGCGTATCAACAATGGCGAATTACAGCTATTTTGTATAGACAGCGTAGACGAAGAAAGTTTTTATAACTTATTGGCATCCCCCGAAACCAGGATAAACCGGCACTTACAGTATGAGCAATATATTATTTGCGAAGTAATGCCCTTGATAACAACCCGGAAGCCGGATAATTATATTGAAGTAGCCGGCTGTAGCCTGGGTGCTTACCATGCTGCCAATATTGCCTTAAAATATCCTAACCTGTTTAATAAACTTGTTTGCATGAGTGGCAGGTTTGATCTTACCCGGCCGGTTAAGTATTTTAAAGACCTGTTTGATGGTTATCATAATACAGACATCTACCTTAACATGCCCCGCCAGTACATGGTTAATATGCCTGATGGATGGTTACTTGACGAGATCCGCCGGTTGGATATCATTATTGCCATAGGTGAAACTGATCCTTTTATACAAGACAACTATCAATTTAGCGAGTTGCTTGGCTGGAAAGGGATGAAACACCAATTTTATACGTGGAATGGCTACGCACATAACCCAAACGGGTGGCGAAAAATGGCAGCCCTTTATCTTTAAGAGAGTTAATTATACTTTTGTCCGATTGTACTATCTCACTTCCCAATGCTCACATCCCGCCAAAAACCCTTCATCCGCATCAGCCCCTATGCCTATACTGTCATCAATGTCCAAAAAATAACCATTGTACTTCACCCCGCCAACACAAGGGTCCGCAAGGTGGCCCAGCATACAGGTATCCATATCGTAAAATTGAATATTGGGGCTTGCCCATGCGAAATGCAGCTTGGCGCTTAAGGCTATCCGGCTTTCCAGCATACCGCCCATGATACAGGGAATACCCAATGCGGCAGCCGTATCATGTATCTGCTTAGCCTCATATATTCCGCCCGATTTGGAGAATTTTATATTGATATAATGGCACGAACCACTGTTGATCTGCTTACGCGCGTCATGATGGTTGTATACGCTTTCGTCGGCCATAATTTTTACCGGGGACAGTTGCATCAGTTCGGGCAGGCGGTCGTCGTACCAGGTACGCATGGGCTGTTCGCAAAACTGTATATTATACGGTGCTATGTTTTGCAGGGCGAAAACCGCATCGTCAAAACTCCAGCCCTGGTTAGCGTCAACACGTATGGTTAATTCATCCCCTACGGCGGCACGTACCTGCCTTATCCTTTCCACATCAATTTTGGCACCCTTGCCTAACTTTACCTTTAATATGGCAGCGCCTGACTGTTTAAATGCCAGCGCCTTTTCGGCCATTACTTCGGGCGAAGCAATGCCTATGGTAATATCGGTTTCAACTACGCACTTTTCACCACCTAAATATTTGTATAGTGGCAGGTCTGCATTTTTAGCGGTAATATCGTACAGGGCCATATCAAAAGCACTTTTTATAGTAGTATTGCCGGCGGTAAAATTGTGCAGCTGCTGTAAGCGGGCGGGGATATCAAGTGCATCTTCGCCTATCCACAGGGCGGCAAACTCACGCGCCATAGCCAGGCAGGTGTCCTGTGTTTCGCCCACTATCATGGGGAAGGCAGAGCATTCACCCACGCCATAAAAACCGGCATCGGTATGCACCCTTATAAATACGTTCTGCGCATAATCCATTGTACCCGTAGCAATGCTGAAGGGCACCATAGGTATACTGAAGCGGTAGATGTTTATGCTGGTTATTTTCATTTGCCTCACCTAAATCCTCTCCAAAGGAGAGGACTTTTTATCAATAATTTATAAAACGCAGCAAAAAAAGCCCCTCTCCTTTGGAGAGGGGTTGGGGTGAGGCCCCTAAAATAATGTAAATAATACAAACCACCGACCGAACTAATTTGCACTTTAACACATTTAGCTTATATTTGCGTTAGTACTTCGTACTACTTCATTTCGGTTCTCCGGTTTCTGCCTCCTGTTCTAAGAAACTGTCCATGCACCGAAAAAATATATTCAAAGACAATTTTATTTAATTTAAAACATACATGGCTTTACAAAACACGCCTGCCCCTTTTGATTATAATTCAACAAGAAATAAACTCATATTATCTGAATATGGCCGCAACGTACAAAACATGGTTAAGTACATTGTTGCGCTGCCAAGCAAGGAAGAGCGTAACCGCTACGCACAGGTAGTTATCGACCTGATGGGCTTTTTAAACCCGCACCTACGCGATGTGGCCGATTTTAAGCACAAGCTTTGGGATCACCTGCATATCATATCTGATTATAAAATTGATGTTGATTCGCCTTACCCTGCGCCTACGCCCGAGTCTATCTCGTTAAAACCGAAGCCCCTTACCTATCCGCACCAGCGCATCAGGTACAAGCACTATGGTAAAACCATCGAGCTAATGATCGCGAAAGCTAAAAACATCGAGGAGCCGGAGCGTAAACGCCACATGGTGCAGGCCATAGCCAACTTTATGAAGATGGCCTATGTACAGTGGAACAAAGATTCGGTAGCTGATGAAATGATACTATCAGATCTGGCGGCCATGTCTAACGGCGAACTGAAGATAGATGAAAG
>JBDSIC010000499.1:0-2744 GCA_039918195.1 Mucilaginibacter sp. | reverse complement strand
GTAACGGCAATAAAAAACCCAGTGTTTTACCGCTGCCTGTGGGCGACAGCAATATCACATCGCCTTTTTTAGCGGCTTCCAGCGCAGCCTGCTGCATTTGGTTAAGGGCTTCTATCTTTAATTTAATTAGCGCTTGCTTTATCATAAGGGGCAAAGATAAGGTAAAATATAAGCGAGCAGCCTGTCGCTTAACAAATAAAGAAACCGTACCTTTGCAAAATATTTGGAGTGAACCAGGAATGTGATAACTGCTTCGACTACAACAATACAATACAAACAGCATGAAAAAAATTGTAGAACACCGCAAGCTTTTAGGTGTAAATGAAGCAGCCGAACTGGTAGAATTGAAAACCGTTTACCGCAGCCTGATGAAAACATGGCATCCCGACAGGTTTATAAACAGCGAAGAGGAAAAACTGGCTGCCGAAGATAAAAGCAAAGCTATTATCGAGGCTTACCACTTTTTAGTGAGCATAGCGCCCGAAACACGTAACCAAACATTAGCCGAATACAAACAAACTACCTCCACATCAAATATTCACGATTTTGAATTTCGGGACCAGGTATTGAAAGTGACTTTTGTAGATGGCAGCGAATACGAATATTTCGACGTGCCCAAGGCAGTATATGTAAAATTGATCAATGCCGATTCGCCGGGCAGGTTTGCACGAAGGCACATTTTTAATAATTACGTTTATCGCAGCAGCAGCAAGTTGGTTGCGTCAGCGTAAGGGAGTCCGAAAGACGGTAAGTCCGGAAGTCCGAAAGATAATACCAATCTGTTCGAAGTTATAGCTTTGAATAGCACATAAATAAAAGCCTCCCGGATTCGGAAGGCTTTTTCTGTTATAGCCTTGCTACAACAGAAGTTCGAAAGTTGGCAAGTAAAGCATAGGGTGCGTGCGATTCCTTGAGCGCAGCAAACGGGTCTATTCGCCGACAACTTACCAATAGATTCTTCACTACGTTCAGAATGACAGGAAGTAGTTTAGATACCGTTTAATCGCCTATTGAAATGCCCTGCCAATATATTTATTTTCCACGATAGCTTTGCGCAGTTTAGGCAGATCAACGCTGTCCTGCACCCGGTACACCACTTTACCGCCGGGTTCAACTATCAGCGTATAGGGGAGTGCTCCCTGCCATTGGGGATCTAATGCTTCTATCAGTTTATACTTATCATCTAAAGTAAAAATGTAGTTTTTGTTGGAAGCTTCTGATTTTTTGAGAAACTCTAATGCCTTGTCCTTTTTACCAATTTTATCGGCAGATATCGATATGAATTCAAAGTCGCGGCCCCTGAACATGCGGTTAACCATCACAAAATCCGGGAATTCTACCACACAGGGCCCGCACCAGGTGGCCCATACATTTATCAGTCGCAGCTTATTGGTCGGGTTTTTCATCAGTTCCTTTAAGCCGTTCTCGTCAATTTCCTCCAGGCTTACCGGTTCCTTCGCCCATTTTTCCAGGCTCTCTTTTGCCGATGCCCTTTTAGCCGCCCATTTAACCGTACAGCCAAACGTTTTTGTTTTGGTAACTGCCGGTAACTTACCTGCTAAGCCTGCGTCAATAGCAGCCTTTATATCTTCCGACTGCCCGGTGGATTCATTGCCATCTATGCGGCCGGTGTATATCAACTTCCTATCCTTATCAAGCACAAACGCGTGCGGGGTAGAATAGGCTCCGTAAGCCTGTGCTGTTTTTTGGGTATCGCCATCGTCCAGGTAAAGAAAATTAAACTGCTTGTCCTTTGCCCTGATTTTCATTTCCGCGAAACTGTCGCTCAGGTCGGTATAACCCAATTCATCAAGCCGCAGCGCAAGGGGGTCGTTTGGGTTTATGGCGATGATGGTTACGCTCTTGTCTTTATAATCATTGACCAAAGTTTTTATACGTTCCTCGTAGGCTTGCGCGGCAGGGCAGTGATTACAGGTAAAAATAATGGCCAGCACCTTCGCGGCAGCAAAGCTTTTAAGCGAATGGTTTTTCCCGTCGATGCCCGGCAGGTTAAAATCGGGGCCGGCAGCACCAATTTCTAATGTTTTATATACTGCAGCTTCCTGCGCAAAACAGGGCGGGGTAAGCAAAATTAACAGCAGGTTAATTTTAATAAATACGGCTAAATTTTTCATAATATAGATGGCTTATCGGTATTAAAATTATAAAGTATTTAACGGTTTTAAAAGGCTGACGGTATTATAATGGTTACAATGATATATCCTCTTGAATAAAAAAAAATAAAATGGGATATTCGCTTTTGATTTGCAATCGATTGCAAAATTACCATTTATGACCAATTGCATTAAATTTATTTTGACAGTTATTTTTACTTTTTTTTATGCGGAAGTAAGTGCCCAGAAAATTGCCACGTTTGAGGTAGTCATCAATTACGAAACTGCCGGGCTTGATATACCCGTAAGTGTCGACCTTGATAAAGTTACTTTTTTGCCTGATAGCGTTTTATTACTCACGGAAATCACCGGCGGGAGATTGATACAGGTGCCTTATCAAATAGAGAGCAAAGACAGCCGCAAGCTATACTGGCTGCTGAAAACAGCGGAAAATACGGCTAAAAAGCGAATATTTGAATTGAGTAAAGGCATGCCGGTTATCCCCGCAGGGCATATAAAAACCACTACTACAGATAGCGCGTTGACCATCAGCGCCGGCAGTAAAGATTTGCTCCGCTTTAATATTTACGATCATAAGCTAACCTTCCCGCAGATAAAAGATACTTTGAA
>JBDSIC010000498.1:0-3411 GCA_039918195.1 Mucilaginibacter sp. | reverse complement strand
AAAAGGCATTGATATAAAGCTAAGTGTATTTGAACACCTTAAGCCGGTGCAATCAGCAGCTATTAAAAAAGCCGCCATGCGTTTCGGTAAGTTTTGGGGAGAAGATGTGGTATTAACCGGTTAGTTATTGTTAGCTATCTGCAGCTCGGTTTTAAACATGCTGTTGTCCCTGAAGGTTTTAAGGCTCAGGTAAAAGGTTGTTCCCCAGCCCGGAGCGCTTTCAAACCATATTTTGCCATTTTGCATTTCGGTAAACTCCTTGCACAAAATGAGGCCCAGGCCAACGCCTTTCTCATTGTTAGTGCCAAAGGTAGAGCCTACTTTTAACGAAAATATTTCCTGCTGTATAGCATAGGGGATACCTATGCCGGTATCTTTAATGATCACCCTGCATTCGCCATCGCTTGATACGGCTGATGATATGTCTATCTCGCCGCCGGGGTGGGTGAATTTGATAGAGTTATTGATGAGGTTCCGCACCGTTAACTGCAACATGTCAGGGTCGGCAATCACCAATAAATTGCTTTTTAAGTTATTGGTGAGTTGTATGCCTTTTTCGTCAGCTGATGATTTTTTTACCGCCAGCGTGGTGTTCAATACATCCTTCAGGTTAACCACGGCCAGGTTGGCGTTTACGCCTTCCATTTGCGATTTGGTCCACATAAGCAGGTTAGACAGCATTTGCTGTGTGTTTTGCGTAGCCGTAAGCAGATCGTGGTTTATCGTTTTTCTTTCTTCTTCGTCAAGCCTGTATTCAGCCAGTATTTCCAGGTAGTTCTGGATAGAGCTTAGCGGCGAGCGCAGGTCATGCGCCAGTATCGAGAATAGTTTGTTTTTGGTAACGTTGGCGTATTCCAGCTCGCGGGCCTTCATTTCAACCTGCTGCTTACGGCCATGATAGCTTCGGCGTATGTAGGTGGTAATAACGCCTACTACAATAACCATTGCCAGATAGGTGTAGCCATAATCAACGTACCTGTTTAAGTTACCGGGGTAGGAGTAAACTATATTGCCTGTATCATTGTATTGGTAAACCAGCAGCGATAGTACGATGATCACGTTAAGCACTATCCAGTACAAATATTGCTTTTTAGGCGCTACAGAAATATTGATGAAGCACGAAAGCATGAAAACCAGCAAAGTAGGCCCGTTTACACCCGAATTGTAACAGAAATTACCAATGAGCAATATGTTGCTCAACAGGTTGAAAATAACAATGCTGATATTGAACTGGCCCTTAAAACGCGAGAAATAATAAGTTACGGCAACCATTAAAACCCCGGCAAGCATTAACCGCGACAGTAAAGGATTGCCTGTTAAATAATTGACAAAAATACTGAGGAACAGCCCTGCCAATGTGATAACCGATATGGCATGGAATATACGTGCTTCCAGGCTGTAGGCAGTTGGTTTGCCTATAAGCGTATTAATAAAGTTATCCAGTTTTTTTTGAAGCATTGTATATAAATGGTCGCCCCTATAAATATTGTAAATTATTTGATTATTATGAAATAGTTTTTACGTGTTTTTATACTAAAGAGTTATAGTTAACTGGATTAATAATTGATAAGGATGCAATTTAAGCAATATTTAGGATTACAACCTGCCGGAATGTTAATTAATCACTGAGGTTTAGTACGCGGATATTCCCAGAAGCCTATACTCCGGGGCGGAACAGGCAGCCGCTTCATAAAAAGGCCTTTCCCGGTTATACGGGAAAGGCCTGGAAATATGATCAAATACTGCTAAAATCCAAGGCCGATGGTAAATCCACGCACGGTTGAAGTAAATGCCGCGCCGGCTGTCGCTCTGCCTGTATTAAGATCTATACTATAAAATTTAACACCTGCCGAAGTGGTAAGCATGGCGTAACCAAAACCACTTGTGCTGCCAATATCAAACCCATTTGCAGCAGTTACATCAACGTTAAGCGGCCCTACAGTAACAAGTGTGCCATTGTTTGGCGGGTCTTGTTTGTATAATAAATTGGTTTCGCTGTCAATATCAAACAATACCGTTGTGGTGGCACCTGCAAAATTATTGGTGTATGCAGCAGCAGTAACTGACGGTGTACCGGGATTAAGCGGTGCATCGACAGCAGCTATAACGCCGGTTTCAGGATGCGCGCGCAAATTTTGCCCGGTATTGCTTATAATTCGTATGCGATCAACAGTTGGATTAAAATCAAACCCGAAATCGGTGCCTTCAAGCGGCGTGGCAAATGCTGCCGTACCAACCGCCGTTGCCCCGCCTGTTGCCGCGTTTAATGTATATAAACGACTGCTGCTGCCTAAAATATACAGCTGGCCGTTAACCGGGCGTGTATCAATGCCCAGCACATTTTCGCCTGTTTGCAAACCTGTTATCGGTTTAAGTACCGTAGTGCCCGAATTGGGATTGTATATGACCAACTCGTTGTTTTCATTAACCACATAAGCTATAGGGTCTGTTGGTATAGCTATGCCGGTAATTACCGTGCCGAACTGGCCAACTTTAGTTGCCGCCCCCGTAGCCAGGTCAATAGTAAATAAACCCGACTGGCCGCTAACGGTTAAAGCTGCTAATGCAACAGAACCGTCAGGAGATATATCGAAACCGCCGGCATCTTCGGCATCAACATTCAGGCTGCCTATTTCGGTTAGGGTGCCATCATTTGGCGGATCTTGTTTGTATAGTTTGTTATTAGTTACATCAATATCAAACAAAGCAGTGGTGGCAGCGCCGGCCCTGTTTTCGGTATAGGCAACTGAGGTTATTTTACTGGCTGTTGTCACCGTACCATCTACAAAGGCAACAGCCCCTGTTTCGGGGTTTATGCGCAGGTTTTGGCCGGTTGATGTAACTACACGTATACGGTCAACAGTTGGGTTAAAATCAAACCCTACTGCCGTGCCGCTTATAGCCGGGGTAAAAGGCGCTGCACCAATAGCCCTTGCAACGCCCGTTTTAAAATTAATGGCATAAATGCGGCTTGTACTGCCAAGCCCGTAAAGTTCACCACTGGCAGGCCTAAAGTCGATAGCAAGTAGACTTTCACTTGCCTGCAGGCCGGTAATAGGCATCTGCCCGGCGCTAAGGCCTGAGCGGGCATTTAATAGCATAATTTTGTTATCAGCAGTTAGTGCCACAAAGTTTACATCGGGCGCTGCCGGAAGGCTATTGTCGTTACGGTCTTTTTTACAGGCCGAAAATAAAGTGCTTATTATCACTACACACATACACACGCGTATAGTTAATGACGATATTACAGAAGTTTTCATCAGTGTTTTTTTTAGATAGATAAATATAAATAGATAGCTAAGGAAGCGATAAGAGATAGGACGTTATGCCCAGGGAGGAGGAGTTGGTACTGCGAAAAAATGTACGGGAAGTTTTAGGCCACCAGTTGGCGTTGTCAGGTTAGCCGTATCC
>JBDSIC010000497.1:0-5787 GCA_039918195.1 Mucilaginibacter sp. | reverse complement strand
TAGCAGATCACCACATTTTAAAAAGGCGGCATACCCTATGCCGCCTTTTTTTGTAGCCATTTTTGCCACGTGTAAATTATACACTTTGTAATTGTTTGTAAAATTATATATTGCGACAATTATCATGTAATATTGATAAACCAAATTATATAACTTATAATTGTCAAATAGACATATTAAACCTAATTAATTAAGGAATGAAAACACTTTCTTCAGGTGATTATACCGTATTCTTTATCTATTTTATCATAGTATCGGCCTACGGTTACTGGGTGTACAAGCGCAAACATAATGCTGATGCTACCTCAAAGGATTACTTTTTAGCCGAAGGCTCGCTTACCTGGTGGGCCATTGGCGCGTCGCTTATTGCTTCCAACATTTCAGCCGAGCAGTTTATCGGCATGAGCGGTTCGGGCTTTACCATGGGATTGGCCATATCAACTTATGAGTGGATGGCCGCAGCTACCTTACTGGTGGTAGCCATCTTCTTTATCCCGGTGTACCTGCGCAATAAGATATTTACCATGCCGCAGTTTTTGCACCAGCGGTATAATGGTACAGTAGCCATGATCATGGCAGTATTCTGGCTGTTGTTGTACATCATTGTTAACCTGATGTCGATACTTTACCTTGGCGCGCTGGCTATCAGCGGTATATCAGGTTTCAGTATCGAGCTATGTATCGCCCTGCTTGCCATATTCGCCATTGTTATTACACTGGGTGGTATGAAGGTAATTGGTTATACCGACGTGATACAAGTGTTTGTGTTGATATTGGGAGGCCTTGTAGCCACTTACCTCGCGCTCGACCTGATCAGCGAAAAAGCCGGTGTTGACGGTCTTTGGGCCAGCTTTAAAGTGCTGCATACCGAGGCTAACGATCACTTCCATATGATATTTCAAAAGGATAGTCCGCATTATATGGACCTGCCGGGCCTATCGGTACTTATAGGCGGTATGTGGATCACCAACCTTAATTATTGGGGCTGTAACCAGTACATTACGCAAAGGGCATTAGGCGCCAGCCTGCCTACCGCGCGCGCCGGTATATTATTCGCTGCGTTTTTAAAACTGCTGATGCCGGTTATCGTGGTATTGCCGGGCATCGCGGCGTACTACCTTTACCAAAAAGGCATGTTCCACGACGAAATGCTTACATCATCAGGTGTAGTTGACCCTAACAAGGCTTATCCGTCGTTACTTAACTTGCTGCCTACAGGCTTAAAGGGATTATCATTTGCTGCGCTGACAGCAGCTATCGTGGCCTCGCTGGCGGGTAAGGCTAATAGTATTGCCACCATATTTACACTGGATATTTACAAGAAAGCCATTAAGCCCGATGCTACGGATAAACAATTGGTGAAACTGGGTAAATGGTCGGTAGTGGTTGCTATGATACTGGGCGTATTATTATCATTAGCCCTGGGCGATGGCTTGATGGGCGAAGGTAAATCCGGCTTCCAGTACATACAGGAGTATACCGGCTTTGTATCGCCGGGTATATTTGCCATGTTCATACTGGGTTTCTTCTGGAAAAAGGCCACTTCAAACGCGGCGCTATTCTCTACCATCGGTGGCTTTGCCTTCTCGGTATTGCTAAAATTCCTGCCTTTATGGATGGACCTTTCGTGGTTGTCGCCAATGGGCTTCTCAAAAGATAATGGTAAAGGCGTGTTCGAAATACCATTTATCGACCGTATGGGCTTCGTGTTCGCCTTCTGCGTAATAGGTATGTATATAATATCCAAGGTAGATGAGGCAAAAGGCATCAAAACAAATGGCTTGGAAATAGAAGCATCTATGTTTAAAACCTCGCGTGCATTTACTGCCGGGGCATTAATTATATGCGGTCTGCTGGTTGCGCTGTATGCGGTATTCTGGTAGTTTAACGCTTAGTTGAAATTATATTGATATGAGCTTTGACAACTTTTTTAAAAGTTGTCAAAGCTTTTTTGTTTAAGCAAGTCACTGACGAACCTGTTTTAAAGGTAGTTTTGGTAGTGAAAAAACAGCATAGTTTAATTTGGTTCTCTGCACTTTTGTTGCAAGCAATGTAATAGTTACAAATTCATATTCGGTAACCCATTTTAAATAAGCAGACCTCGATAATTTAATAACCTTATCATTTGCGTGAAGTTTAAATTGTGAGAAGTACTCAGGGTTTACAGGAAGTTCAGGTGCGTAAAAAACCGTGCTTTTCAAAGTAGCTGATCTAATTTTTAATGATCTGCATTTGTAACCAAGAATAACTTCTTTCCCTGGTGTTCTCTTAACCTCGATCGGTTGCGACTCTTTTGAACAGTCGATGTAAAATAATGTATCAACAGAGGGCTTCTTAAAGTAATACCTGTTTGTTTTCGGATGATAAATAACCCATTCTATGGATGATGCACCTTTGTATAATTGTTTGTAGTAACCGTCTTTAATTAATGCAGTAAAGGCAGTTCCATAAGCTTCTTTATAAATAGCTGTTTTAACTTGGGGTTTGTTTGCTTTAATATGTGTGTCGAACTCAATTTTGCCCTCAAAATCGGCTTTTTGGGCATATGATTTTAATTGAATAATTAAAATCATAAATACTATAACACTAATATTCTTCATGATCTGTTATTTAAAGTTCCAGGTTTAGTAAGGAAAATTTCAATCAAAAACGCTATCAATATCACCAGCAAACACCCAATGGCGTTCAGCCACAAATAAGCCACCACTTTATAATAGCCCATTACACAAATAACCGCCTCGGTTATCACCGCGGCAATAAACACTGCCGAACCCTTTATTTTTTTAAGATAAAAGGCCACAATAAATACACCTAAAATAGTACCGTATATGTACGAGCCTAACTGGTTAACAGCCTCGAGCAGGTTGCCGAGTTTGCTGGCATAAAGCGCCATGCCAATACTGGCCAGGCCCCAAAATATGGTAGCTATACGCGATGCGTTGAGGTAACCTTTGTCGGTAGCGTTGGGGTTGATCACCCGTTTATAAATATCTACCACACTGGTTGAAGCCAGCGAGTTAAGCGCGCTGGCCGTTGACCCCATTGATGCCATAAAAACGATGGCGATAAGCAGCCCTATTAGTCCTTTGGGCAGATACTGGGTAACAAAAGTGAGGAAGATATAGTTGGTGTCGTTATTGTCAGCCTTGCCGCTGTTTTTGTTCATTACGGCAATGGCGCTGCCACGGATGTCGCGCATCTGTTTGTCGGCGGCTTTTAAGGTTGTTTGGGCAGTGTTTATTTTATCCGGATCGTCAGTATCTATTGCGGTGATAAGATGTTCTGCAGCACCCTTTCTATGCTCAAAGGCAATGGCATGTTGCTTTTCAATGGCGGCATATTCGCCGGCATATTTGCTGTTCTGCACCTGCTCTACCTCGTAGCTGTTAAAAAATACTGGTGGGCGATTAAACTGGTAAAAGGCAAATACCAGCACGCCTATCATCAGTATTAAAAACTGCATGGGTATTTTTATCAGCCCGTTCATGATAAGGCCCAGGCGGCTTTGCGCTACCGAGCTGCCGGTCAAATAACGGCCTACCTGGCTTTGGTCGGTACCGAAATAGCTGAGCTGCAAAAAGAAACCGCCTATAATACCGCTCCAGATGTTGTAGCTGTTATTGGGGTCAAACTTCCAGTCTATCACGTTCATTTTACCCAGCTTTCCGCCCAGTTTCAGGGCATCAACAAAGCCCACATTACCGGGCAGCAGGCTTACCACGATGATACCTGCTAAAAACATCCCCGAAAATATAATGCTCATTTGCAGCAATTGGGTGTATGATACTGCCTTGCTGCCGCCGTAAACCGTGTAAAATATCACCAGTCCGCCAATAAACAGCGTAGTGTAGGTGGTATCGATATGTAATATGGTAGACAGGATTATGGCCGGCGCGTAAATGGTGATACCGGTTGACAGCCCGCGCTGCACCAGGAACAGGAACGAGGTAAGCACCCGTGTTTTCAGGTCGAACCGCTGCTCTAAAAACTCGTAGGCGGTATATACCTTAAGCTTGTGGAATATAGGCACAAAGGTAGTGCACAGCACGATCATGGCCAGCGGCAGCCCGAAGTAGAACTGCACAAATCGCATCCCGTCGCTGTAAGCTTGCCCGGGTGCCGATAAAAAGGTAATGGCGCTGGCCTGCGTGGCCATCACGGATAAGCCTACGTGGTACCAGGGCAATGATCGGTTACCCACCAAAAATTGGTCGATGTTTTTATTGCTGCCGCTTTTCCAGATGCCGTAAGCTACTATGGACAGCAGGGTAACAGCAAGTACTATCCAGTCGGTAAGGCTCATTCAAAATAATTAGTGACGAGCCAAAATACAGAAATAAGAAAAACCAGCCAAACAACCACGAGGATGTAAAACTGGTTCCAGTTACGTATAAATGAGGGAAGTTCTTTTTCTTCAGACGTTGTCACGGCCTTTAACCAATACATTTACGAAAAATGCAGCGGAAAGCAAGCCTAAAACAGCACCAACCGGAATATATACCAAACCCCTGTCGATAATTGCGCCGACAAACATGCCTGCAACTACCGCTGCCAGGTAAAAGGGTGCGTAGCTTTTTTCTTCTTCTTTATGCGGATGCTGATGATGTGACATGCGTTATGTGTTTTGTTGTTGCAAATTTAATGGATAAATGTATTGTTACCTAATGTTGGTTGTTAATTTTTCGGCCTCACCCAACCCTCTCCAACGGAGAGGGCTTTCTAAGCATCCTTATCATCTTGTTCAAGCGTAGACGCTTGAATGACCAACACTTCTTAAGTCCTCTCCTTTGGAGAGGATTTAGGTGAGGCTTTACTTCGCTTGCCCTCCTGCAATAATAAATTTCCTAAAAGCCAACTAATTCGTGAATATTGTAAATTTCATCTATAGCCAGGAACGAAACATTGGCGCCGTCTATAATTTCAAAATCATTCTTTTCTTCGGCTGACAAGGCAGCAATTGCGGGAAATTTATCCAACGGTACAAGGAACGACCGTTCGTTAGATAAGGCAATAAACATGGTATCGCTTTCAATAAAACGGATATCTTTAATTTCTATAATATCTATTGTGCTCATTTACGTATTGCTTTAACTACTTTAAAATCATGAAACAATGCTAATTGTTCTTGAAGTAAATCAAGATTTTCAATAATTAGCTTTTCAATTTCATTTAACTCCTGTGAATTAAAATATCCGGTCTTGCTTTCATCTAAGATATTTCAGGCTCAAGCCAAAATTTACATGAACGTTTATATCCCCTTTGATTATAAGTTATATGGATATGTTTCCTGCTCTCATATATATCTGAACCATATATAAGAAAGATGTATTTCGCAAGGATCAATAACTTATCCATTGATAAAGTAAATATACTATTTTTTCGGTTGAGATAACAAATTCACGAACAACCTATATGCTCCCGATACGCCCGCAGGCAACTGCCTGAAGAACGCCAGCGAAGTATAAATAAAACGCCCCTTGCCATAATCTGCAACCAGTAACGCGCCATTGGCCGGCGACTGTCCCGTATCATTCATTAACAGTGGGGTGGCATATTTAGGGTCGATATTATCGGCAAAATACAGGCCGCGTTCCTGCACCCAGTTGTCAAAATCAGCATTGGTAATTTTGTTGGGGTAGTTAAGCAGGGCGTTGGCGGGGTCGGTTATGGTTATTTTAGCGTTTTCTTCGGTTACGCGCTGGCTACCTGCAATAAACGGATAGGGGCCAATATCGTTGGTCAGCATTTTACCGGCGGTATTATATTGCACGACCAAATTGCCGCCAT
>JBDSIC010000496.1:0-2721 GCA_039918195.1 Mucilaginibacter sp. | reverse complement strand
CATTGGCAGCGCCAAAAACATAGCCGATATGCCCGCCATGGTGCCCGCCACTATAACGCCCACAATGGCCGCCAGCGCGTTAATTTTTACTTTGGAGCCTACAATGCGTGGCATCAGGATGTTGTTATCTAAAAACTGTACAAAGGCGATGGTGCCCAACACAATAAAAATGGGCAATACCTCCTGCGATGAGGCCAGCGTAATGATCACCCCTAAAATATTACCTACCAACGCACCTAAATAGGGTATCAGGTTTAAAAAAGCGAAGATGATACCAATAAGCAAAGCATGTTTTATACCAAACAGGAACAGTATGCCGCCCAATAAAATGGTGATGTAAGTTATCTGTATCAGCAGGCCTATCAGGTAACTTTTGATAATTCCTTCGGTCGCGCGCATGGCCTCTTCAACACTTTGTGCTGGGGCTGCTCAAACCACATAAATACAAATCGAAGCAGCAGGTTTTTGTACAGCAGTATCAGGTAGATATATATAGGTATCAAACCAAAAAACAGCAAAATACCTGTTACCGAACCAGCCGCACCACCTAATACACTACCTGCCGAATTAAGCAGGCTGTCGGTTTGCTCATCAATAAACTTCAACTGCTCGTTTGCCGAGAATTTAAAAGTTTGGTCTATCCAATGGCTTAGGGCTGCTAAATGACGCGCTACGTTTTGTTTTATCTGCGGGAAATCGGCCAGCAACGAGCCTATTTGTGCCGAAAACAACCAAATGATCAACCCCAAAATAATAACCAGTAACAGGATAGGGAGAAAGATGGCCAGCACTTCGGGCACCCGGTATTTGCGGAAAAAGCGAAATACCGGCAGCAGCATCAGGCTGATAAAAAAGGCCATCAGTAGCGGCATAATAATGGTTTTGCCGATGATGAACAGCGCGCCGGCTGCAAGCAAACCTAACAATTCGAGCGAGCGGCGTACGGTAACCGGCATGTCTTTCATGGTTATATAATAGTAAACTGGCCTTTTTGTTTAGCAGGATGCCATACAAAAATAATAAAAGTACAGGTTAGGCTAGCAAGAATAACTGTGCCAAATTAGCAATATGTTATATTTGTATATGACAACCGGGCAACAGGATATATTGAACGTAGACGATATTAAGGAATTGGTAGATACTTTTTACACCAAAGTACAGCTGGACCCGATGCTCGCGCCGATATTTAAAGCCCGGATACAGGACAACTGGGACCAGCATCTTGATAAAATGTACCGTTTCTGGCAAACCGTGCTGCTGGAAGAATATACCTACAACGGCAGGCCGTTCCCGCCCCATGCGCAACTGCCTATAGACCATACCCACTTTGGCGCCTGGCTGCAGCTTTTTAATAAAACGGTAGACGAGCTGTTCACCGGCGACAAGGCTACCGAAGCCAAATGGCGCGCCGATAAAATGGCAGACATGTTCCAGGCCAAGCTGGAATACTTCCGGAATAACACCGGTAATATTATATAACCGCCTTTTAACCCAACTCTTCTATCCAATTATTTTCAAATAGTATTTTGATTAGAATATATTTTTACCTTTTTTTGCGACATTATTTATAATTAGTCTAAATAAATACAAATGAAAAAACTCCTCACTTACACAATTTTATTTTTAATGGCCCCGCTCGCCTTGCTTGCCCAGCAAACAGGCAGTGTTAAAACTACCGTCACCACTGCCGACGGTCAGCCGGCCTCCAGTATATCGGTATATTTAAAAGAAACAAAAAAAGGGGGTACCACCAATGAAAAGGGCGAATCGGTTATTGATCGCATCGCTCCGGGTACCTATACCGTGGTTATAAGCGGTGTCGGCCTGTCAACCCAGCACAAAACAGTAGCCATTGCAGCCGGTGAGCAAGCGGTTATCCAGGTAATGCTTACCGAAGATGCCAATGCTTTGCAGGAAGTATCTATACAAGGGAAAAAGGATAGCAAGATCATCAATAAGGAAAGTGATTACGTGGCGCGCCTGCCGCTTAAAAACCTGGAGAACCCGCAGGTATACAACGTCGTATCCAGCGAACTGATGAAGCAACAACTAATAAACAACTTTGACGACGCTATTAAAAACGTACCCGGGATTGATAAGCTGTGGTCATCAACAGGCCGTGGCGGCGATGGCGCGGGTTACTTCTCATTAAGGGGATTCGCGGTACAGCCAACGTTGGTTAACGGCCTGGCAGGCTTAAGCAACGGCGGGCTTGATATTGCCAATATCGAACGCATAGAGGTACTTAAAGGCCCGTCGGGTACACTGTTCGGTAGCAGTCTCATATCTTACGGCGGTTTAATAAACCTGGTAACAAAGAGGCCTTACGATACCTTTGGCGGCGAAGTGTCATACACGGCAGGTAGTTATGGCCTTCACCGTGTTACTTTAGATGTGAACACACCATTAGACAAAAGCAAAAAAGTATTATTCCGTTTAAACGGCGCTTTTCATGATGAGGGCAGTTTCCAGGACCAGGGTTTCAAGAAAAATCGTTACATAGCACCTTCACTTACCTATAATGTAAATAATAGGTTGTCATTTTTGCTTAATGCGGAGTTTTTAAGCGCCAAGGGTACCAACCCAACCATGCTTTTCCTGAACCGTGGGGCTGCACTTAAGGAGACAAACCTTACAGACCTGGGTTACGATCCGAACCGCTCTTATACCAGCAACGATCTTGTTATCAAAAATCCAACTTCTAATATGCAGGGCCAGGCT
>JBDSIC010000495.1:0-3907 GCA_039918195.1 Mucilaginibacter sp. | reverse complement strand
GCCACCCTCCCTTGTGATGCCGAAGTAACTCTTTTAACAGAATTGGATTCTTGATCTGCTACCACTACCACTTCATTTAAAGTTTGAGCGGAAGCATTAAGCGTTACATTTATCAATTCCCGGTTTGCCTGTATTTCCTGTGATTCGTAGCCTATAGAATTAACTACCAGGATTTGATTACCTGCCGGAAGTTGTATAGAGTACCTGCCAGATGCATCGGAAACGGTACCTATAGACGTACCCTTCACTTTTACTGTTGCACCGGGAATTACCGCTTGGTTATCCCTTACAGTACCCGTAACGCGGGTAATACTGGCCTGCGAGCCCTTGTAATACATACCAAAATCTAAATAATTAGGTGTTAGATTTGGCTTGCTGCCACTCACCGTAGGATTACCTGTTGATAAGGTAAGCTTCACATTTTTCCAGTCCTCGCCGCATTGCTGCGATACATTGGCTTTGTAGGCGATAGTAATAGGACTGTTCACATTTTTAGCCCTGATGTCGTAAGTTGGATACCAGCTGGCATTGCGTACAACATAATTAAGGGTAAACACCGACTGCGAAGCTGCTTTTGCTGAAACAGTAACTAAAATATTGCTGGTGGCTTTGGAGTTCCCCCTGCTTATATCGGCTATTTGTTTATCATACTTTTGCAGCTCGATATATAATGCAGCCACCTGTTCATTAACTGCCTGCTGCTTTCTTTTTATTTCGGTTAAACGTGCTGTTTGAAAATCAAGTGCCTGGCGCAACCTGACCAAATCCAGGTTACTGTTATCGCCGGTTATCGTTTGATTTTTGAGCATCATGTTTTTCTCTTCCTGGTATATCTCTGATAAACTATTTTGTATATCCAGTTTATTCTGCACCAGCTTCCGTTGGTTCATTAACTCCTGTACCCGGCTTGCTTTAAGCTGCTCATTCACAAAATCAAGTTCGTGCTTAACCGAAAGTATAGTAAAGTCGCCGGCAGCACGTACCTGCAGGCTTTGCACATCAATATCAGGCGAGATATTTTCAAACACTAAGGTGTTGGTACCCGTAGCGATATTAACCGTAGCCGTACGCGTTACCTGCGCGCTGTTTAAAAACACGATAACTTTTTGAACCTTCGATGCTATCTTTTGCTCATCATAAGCATGTGCATACACGGCAATAAAAACTGCAAAAATGGTTACTAATATTCTTCTTAACATGGCCATTTATTTAATAAGGACTGATCATTTAACCTGTAAAAAACTAACTAAAGCCAGCACGCTGTCATTTAACACATTGAACACCAGCGAGGGCATTATACCCAGCGCCAGCGCCATTACAGCAAGCGGCACCAGTGTGATGATCTCGCGGGTTGAAATATCTGTGAGGGCAATTTTCCACACTTCTCCCCCTTTAAGGGAGGTGGAGCCGAAAAACATGCGCTGCAACGTCCACAAAAAGTAAGCGGCACTTAACAGTATGCCTACAGCACCACATATCGACATCCAGTAAGGCAGCAGGCCGTTAACCGATTGTGATTTAAACGCTCCCACCAGCGTAAACGCCTCCGCCACAAATGCCGAAAAACCCGGCAGGCCCAGCGAGGCAAAAAACGCGATCATTACGAATGCAGTGTATTTAGGCATTAAGCTGCCCAAGCCCCGGAAATTGTATATATCCCTGTCGTGTACGCGGTTGTAAACCACGCCTACTAAAAAGAAGAGCATTGATGACAAAAAGCCGTGGCTTACCATTTGCAGCATAGCGCCGCTCACCCCTTCGGCAGTTTGCGAGGCAAGGCCCAGCAGCACAAAGCCCATGTGCGATACGGACGAATAAGCGATAAGCCGCTTCAGGTCACGCTGGGCCAGCGCATTGAACGCACCATACAGTATTGACACCACGCCCAGCAAACCCAGCCAGAATGCCCCGGAAGCAGCCACGTCGGGAAAGATGCTAAAGCATATACGGATAATACCATAGCCGCCTATCTTTAATAATATACCGGCCAGTATAATGGATACCGGCGTTGGCGCTTCTACGTGTGCCAAAGGCAGCCACGTATGCAGCGGCACCAGCGGCACTTTAATGGCAAAGGCTATAAATAATATGATGAAGCCCACCACCCGCGCCGGCATCCCCAAAATGGTTTGGTGGCTGATGACTGAGAACACCGAGCCATCGCCGTAGTTAGCCGGGTTCATCATTTGCACAATGTTAAAGGTGTGGCTGCCTGTAACCGGATCGGTAACCGAAAGGTAAAGGCCTATCATCACAAGCAGCATAAATACCGAGCCGAACAGGGTATACAGGAAGAACTTGATAGCGGCGAATTCGCGCCTTGCCCCTCCCCACATCCCGATTAGGAAATACAGCGGCAGTAGCATCAATTCGTAAAACAAGTAGAAGAGGAAGAAATCCAGCGCGCAGAATACGCCTATTACCGCCATATCAAGCAGTAAGAATAAAGTGAAGAACCCCTTCAGGTTACTCTTTATTTCCCAGGATGCAAGGGAGGCTATTACCAAAACCAAGGCCGACATCACCAGCATGGGTAGGGATATACCGTCAATGCCGACAAAATAATCTATCTGCATGTTACCCATTACCCCGAGGTCGAGGTGTATCCACGGCAGTTTTTGCACCAACTGGAACTGGCTCTCGTGGTTAATACCGCCGAAGTTTACCCCGGTTTTAAAGTTGAGGTATATCCAAATACTTAAACCTAATTGGATCAGCGTAGCCAGCAAGGTGATATATTTAAAGCTGCCGCGCCATTTGGATGGCAGCAGCAATATGAGCACGCCAAACAGTACGGGTATAAATATGAGTATCGTTAAAAGATTCATCAGGTTAGATCATCGATTTTAAAATAAACACTATGAGCACTGCCGCCAGCATACTATACAGGTAATACTGCACCTTGCCACCCTGGAATAGCCTCACCAAATTGCCCGTACGTTTCACCAAAACGGTTATTAAATATAAAATACCATCAACTACATAGCGGTCGGCCCAAGCCGACAGGCCGGCAAGCCATTTGGTTATGCCGGTTAGTAAATTAATAAAGCCATCTATAACATTCCGGTCGACCCAATATAAGCCATTACTTAACAGCAACACGCCTTTTACCACAAATTTATTGTAATCGCTATCTACATACCATTCATTGTACGACAGTTTGAAAAGCGGCCCTTTTTGCGGCAGCAGGGTTGGTTTTACATAAATTATATAAGCCACAGCCATGAGTATCACACTAAAAATAGTCACTACCGGGGGAATAGCCGCATGGTATATCTCCACCCGTGTGGCCGGGTCAGCAAGTTTAAACCCATCAAACAGCCAGGCATCTTCGTAGGTTAGTCCGTGCGCTGAGAACACCGGGTATAAGCTGCACGCGGCTAACAGCAATAATGGAAGTACATACTGCCATCCGCCGTCGCAGATATGTATTTTGATATTGGGGTTTACCAGTTTTAACTTGAACTTTCCAAAAAACACCTTAACGATAAGCCGTGTCACATAAAACGCCGTTAGCCAACTGGTAATAAGTGCCGTAACGGGTACAATTTTAAAATAACTCTCCCGCCCTTCCGACCATTCAAAAACTTGTATCAAAATTCCATCCTTTGATAAATAACCCGAAGTGCCCGGCAGGCCTATTAAAGCGAGCGCGCCTATAATGGCTGCTATGCAGGTAACCGGCAGCTTTTTACGCAAGCCACCCATATACAGTATACTTTGCGGGTTAATGTCGAGGTTATTTTCTTCCTTAATGTGCTGCATTTCGTGTATCACTATC
The DNA here is from genome assembly GCA_039918195.1 of Mucilaginibacter sp. Taxonomy (GTDB): domain Bacteria; phylum Bacteroidota; class Bacteroidia; order Sphingobacteriales; family Sphingobacteriaceae; genus Mucilaginibacter. The sequence continues at coordinate 126 of JBDSIC010000495.1, read as the reverse complement.
CCGGCAACCAAAAACAGCAGGCACTTAAAAAAGGCATGTGTAACCAAATGGAACAGCGACGAAGTGTACGCGCCAATACCCATTGCCATTACCATAAAACCTAATTGAGATATGGTAGAGTAGGCC
>JBDSIC010000494.1:0-5350 GCA_039918195.1 Mucilaginibacter sp. | reverse complement strand
TAATATTTGCCGTTAATACCAAAATAAATTAAGCCTTTAGTGCGGGCATAGGTACTATACCCTTCGTGTATAAGGGTATTATCGCTGTTCAATTGCTCAACACCCAGAGCCGGCACGAGGGCAAATTTATCGCTAAGGCGAATACTTCCCTGCAAATTATAGCCATACCCAATGCCATAGGCTGATGAAAGGGTTTTGTTAATGCCATACCCAAAACCAATACCACTGCGGGCCTGCCCGTAACTCACGTTAGTTACTGCAGACAAGGCTATAATAATTACTATTTTATAAAAATTCATTTTTGAACAGGTTCCAAAACTTACCTTCCCTTAATATAATTTTCAATTCGGAGAGTTGCACGCCTTACAAGGCTTTCATCTTCTTTATCCCTTGCTAAAAACTTTTTTGCACCCTTTACATTAATATAATACGAATCGTTGTTAACATAGATATATAGGCAAACCATTGTCCAGTAACGGGTAAAGTATTTTACCTGGTAAAAATTACCCTCAACACTACCTTTGCGTACATTGAGTTTTTTGAGATAATTAACTACCGTTTTTTTCTTTTCGTCTACCGGGGTATCAGACGGAATAACCGCCACATCACGGTCTTTGTATTTTCTCCATATACCATAAACACCAAACACTAAAAGAAAAAATGGCACGGCCAGCGGCAGCACATTGTAATCAGCATCCGTAGCTTTTTTATAAAAAAGAAACAGGGACGACATGATTATCAGTACAAAAAAACCGTAATTAAAATAAGTGTCGAACCTTTCTCTTTCGGCAATTGATCTCTTGAATTCTTTAGCTGTCATTTTTAATATAAAAGGTGATCATACGGATATCTTGCCGTATGTATAGCTTTCACCTTTTCATATAACAACTCCCTAAACTCATCAATATTCTCTCGCGTAGTTGCAGATATAAATACCGCCGGACTATTATTCCTTCCCATCCAGCTTTGCTTAAATTCGTCCAGCGTAAGCGGGGTGATATCTTCACCCTCATAGGTAGACGCGGGCTGGTAAGCATCTATCTTGTTGAACACGGTAATAGTTTCTTTATCAATAACGCCCAGTTCTTTCAGCGTTTCGTTAACTGCCCGTACCTGGTCTTCAAAACTCGGGTGCGACACATCAACTACATGTATCAGTATATCCGCTTCGCGCACCTCATCCAATGTCGATTTAAAACACTCTACTAAATGGTGAGGGAGTTTGCGGATAAATCCAACCGTGTCTGATAGCAGGAACGGCGCATTCTCAATAACCACCTTACGTACCGTGGTATCCAGTGTTGCAAACAGCTTATTCTCGGCAAACACTTCCGATTTGGATATCATGTTCATGATGGTGGATTTACCTACGTTGGTATAACCTACCAATGCCGCGCGTATCAGTTGTCCGCGGTTTTTGCGTTGTGTTTCGTTTTGCTTGTCAATGTTCTTTAACCTTTCCTTCAGCAGCGATATTTTATTCAGTATCAAACGCCTGTCAGTTTCTATCTGCGACTCGCCCGGACCACGCATACCGATACCACCCTTTTGGCGCTCTAAGTGGGTCCATAAACGGGTAAGGCGGGGTAACAGGTATTGAAGCTGTGCCAGTTCTACCTGTGTTTTGGCCTGCGAAGTTTGCGCGCGACCGGCAAAAATATCCAGTATCAGGTTGTTACGGTCAAGTATCTTTACCTGCAATTCATTCTCGATATTACGCAGCTGCGATGGCGAAAGCTCGTCATCAAACACCACGATATCTATTTCTTCGGCTTTTACATATTCCCTTATTTCTTCGAGTTTCCCGGTACCCACATAGGTAGCCCGTTCGGGACGTTGCAGCTTTTGAGTAAAATGCTTTACCGTTTCGCCGCCAGCCGTCATCACCAAAAACTCCAGCTCCTCTAAATATTCTTTTTCCCGTTCCTCGGTCTCGTTGGCAGTAATTACGCCCACCAGTACCGCTCGTTCCTGCTTCACAGCAGTATCATAAAATTTTTGCTTCATTCAGTAATTGATTTACAATCGATATGCCAAGTTATTAAAAGGGGTGATTTTTGTTGCTGCCATGACAATTAAGCATAAGGCAGTATCGGCAACCCGACAATAAGATAACACTATAAAATTGATTAATTAAAAAAGATACTCCAATCCGGCTATTGAGATAGCGGAACCCGGGGATTGAAATATTAAGCGAATACTATATTCATTGTAGTAATTTTTAGAACGGGGCAAAGATAAGAATTTTTGATTAATAGCAATTCGGTGGTTTTTCACCCAAAAAAATATATCCAACATTTATTACATTAATGCTAAACTCTCTATGCAAATAGAAAAAACTGTCACAACTATAAATCATTAAACCTTGTAAGCACACACATAAACCAGCTACAATAAATAAGCAGATGCATATCATATTATGAGGCTTTTTATGAATCAAAAACCTATGGATCAAATAAGTTATTGTAAAAACGAACAAGAAGTAAACTCCAAAATCAATTAAAAACTCCAATAAAAAATATTGGAATGACATCGAGCTTCCCCATGCCGGGCCAGTAAATGGCAATGGAAATCCCTGCAAAATCGTATTCGGTGCATCATCCACTTTAACACACCACCATTTGGTAAGTAATGCAAATAAAATTACAGTTAATGGCAATACTAACTTTATAGTCAGGTGTTTCATGGTTTATAATTTACAACCCCTTCACAAATTCCTTCATCGCCGCGCCGGGATCTTCTTCCTTCATAAAATTCTCGCCTATTAAAAAGCCATTGAAGCCTGCCAGTTTTAGCTGGTTAATTACATCGGTATTGCTAATGGCGCTTTCTGATACCTTCATAAACTCGTTAGGGATATGATCTGCCAGTTTAAATGAGGTATCAACCGAAGTGGTAAAATCGGCCAGGTTACGGTTGTTTACGCCTATGGCATCCAAATTTGAGTCGATGCTACGCTCCAGTTCCTCTAAGTTATGCACCTCTAACAGCACATTCAGTTCAATGCTTTTGGCCAGCGCTGCAAGGTTCTTTATTTCGATTGGAGTTAGTATGGCGGCTATCAGCAAAATAATATCTGCGCCTAAAGCCTTCGCCTCAACCACCTGGTACTCATCTATCATAAAATCCTTACGCAGTATGGGGATGTTGTTTACCCTGCGGGCACGTATCACATCGCTTTTGCGGCCCATAAAAAACTGCTTGTCGGTTAATACCGATAAGGCCGAAGCGCCTGCGGCGGCATAGCTGGTAGTCACCTCTTTTACCGTTACCTTATCATTGATAATCCCTTTCGACGGCGACTTACGCTTAAACTCGGCAATAATGCCCGTACGGTTTTCATCCAGCAAAAAATCCCTGAACGAATATACCTCGCGGTGAAAATATTCCGACTCTTCCAGCTTAATGTAGGATACATGGCTTTTGGCGTATTCTACTTCCTTCTTTTTATTGGCAACTATTTTGTCAAGTATATTCATAAGCCTCGGCTCTCTAAAGAGGATATTTTTAAAAGCAAATTAATTATTTATTTCCAACAGTTTCGGCCACCTCCAATTTGGCTCCCTCTTCAGGGGGGCGGGGGCTCAACCAGTTTTGCATCATTTCCTTCCCGTATTCCGTTAATATCGATTCGGGGTGAAACTGTACACCGCGCACGTCAAACTGCTTGTGCCTTAATGCCATTACCGAATTGTCTTTTTCGTCGATAGCCGTAACCGTAAGCACATCAGGCATACCTTTTTCGTCAACCACCCACGAGTGGTAGCGGCCCACTTTAAAACTTTCAGGCAATCCGGCGAACAGCTTTTCGCCTGCATCAATAACTTTTATCGGTGTGGCAATACCGTGCATCGGCTGACTTAAATTATAAAGCCTGCCGCCAAAAACTTCGGCAATTGCCTGCTGGCCTAAACAAACGCCAAAAATACTTTTCGTAGGTGCATATCTTTCAATCACCTGCAGCAGCAAGCCCGCTTCTGACGGGATGCCCGGCCCGGGCGACAGGATGATATGGTCAAAGGCATCCACATCTTCCAGTACAAACTGGTCGTTCCTCCATACCTCGCACTGTAAACCTATCTCGTTAACCAAATGCACCAGGTTGTATGTAAATGAATCATAGTTATCTATGATCAATATGCGCCCCCCCCGCCTCCTGAAGGGGGTGCTTTTATCCTTGTTGTTTTCGCTCATGGTATTCTTCTCTTAATTTTTATCACCTCCCCCTTCAGGGGAGGCCTGGAGGGGTTTTACAACTCCTCCGCCAACTCTATTGCTTTTCTTAAAGCCGCTATTTTATTGTTTACCTCGTTCAGTTCACTCTCAGGCACCGAGCCGGCTACTATGCCCGCCCCTGCCTGGTAATGCAGTGTATTGTTCTTACTTAAAAACGAGCGTATCATAATGGCATGGTTAAAATCGCCGTTAAAGCCTAAGTAGCCTATGGCGCCGCTGTAAAAGCTGCGTTTTATATTTTCATTGGCATCGATAATTTCCATGGCGCGGTACTTTGGCGCGCCGCTTAATGTCCCTGCCGGGAAGGTATCTGCCACAATTTTAAATGATGACACCCCCGGGTGCAGCTTGCCGCTCACATGCGACACCAAATGTATCAGGTGCGAATAGTATTGCACTTCTTTAAACGCCTTTACGTCCACTTCTTCGCAATGGCGGCTCAGGTCGTTTCGGGCCAGGTCAACCAGCATTACGTGCTCGGCCGATTCTTTGGGGTCGTTCTCCAGGTTGCGTGCCAGTTCGGCATCCTTCTCATCATCACCGCTGCGTTTAAATGTACCTGCTATGGGGAATATATTGGCAACACGGTTTTTAATGGTGATCTGCGCCTCGGGCGATGAGCCGAATATCCTGAAATCGCCGTAATCAAAATAAAACAGGTAAGGCGACGGGTTGATGGATCGCAGGGCGCGGTAAACATTAAACTCATCACCTGTAAATTCTTTTGAAAATGCCCGCGAAGGCACTATCTGGAACACATCGCCACGGTAAATGTGCTGCTTCATCTTCTCAACAATGGTAATAAACTGCTCATTGGTGATGTTCGATTTTTCGTCCTGCTTGCTTTGAAAAGTATATTCGGGGAAATTTTTATTCTTTATCAGGTATTCTATCTTCTCGATACCGCCGTTTTCCTTTTGCCCTTCGGGCTGGTTATGGAAGATGTACAATTCGTTTTTAAAGTGATCGATAGCGATGATGTAGCGGTAAACGTGGTACTGCATTTCGGGAATGCGGCGGGTATCATCGTCGCTTTTCTTCAGTTTGATGGTTTCGAAATGCTCAACTGCCTCGTGGGTAAAATAGCCGAACAAGCCGCTCGAAATAATTTTGG
>JBDSIC010000493.1:0-10657 GCA_039918195.1 Mucilaginibacter sp. | reverse complement strand
GACGAGGAGTTAACAGGCAGCAGCCTTGTAGCGGCGCTGATGAAATGACTGGCATCATCAAATGTATGAAAGCCGATAAGGTCGGCACCTAATATGCCCTCTATCAACTCGCTGCGCCAGGGTATCAGCCGGAACATTTCGAAGGAAGGGAAGGGGATATGCAGGAAAAAACCAATGGTTGCCTCGGGCTGCACATTGCGCACCAAACCTGGCAGCAGCAGCAACTGGTAATCATGTATCCAGATGGTATCGCCGGGTTCTGCAATCTCTGCCAGCGCATCCGCAAATTTTTGGTTTACATGGCGATAGCACGCCCAGTCGGCCTGTTTATAATTAGCGTAAGTAGAGGCATAATAATGGAAAATGGGCCACAGTATCTCGTTAGAAAAACCTTCGTAATAGCCTGTTATTTCGTCGGCTGATAGAAATACCGGCACCAGGTTTATTTCGGCCAGCTGTTGTTTAATATCATGCTGCTGATGTTGTTCGGTAACCTCGATGCCCGGCCAGCCCAGCCACACATTATCGCCCGATTGGTATACCGAGCCCAGCCCGGTTGCCAACCCGCCTTCGCTGTTTTTTACCTTGAATTGGCCATCCTCTTCGGTTACCTTTACCGGCAGCCTGTTCGATATAATGATCGTTTTACTCATATCCCCTAACCTAATATTATATGCGTTAATTACCGTAAAGGTCCCTTTTTGCGCATTATAAAAACGTAACTAACAATTAACCACAGTTAACGTTTATACACTTTAAAGGAATAAGTATGAAAGAAGTTTTAGAAAATTGGTCGGAAAACATGCCTGATTGGGTATGGAACACGGGTGTTGCCTTAGCGGCAGTAGTTTTGGGGCTGATAATTACGCTGATAGTTAAAGGCATACTCAGATTTTACCGCAACCGTAACGACTACTCCTTATTCCGCAGTATTATAACCCACATAGGCCGGCCAATGAATCATTTTGTGCCTTTACTGATGCTGAACCTTATGCTCCCGCTAATGGATATGGGCAAAAGATACTACGTGCCGCTTAACCGATTCCTCGAGATAGCGCTGATTATCTCTTTTGCAGTTTTACTGGTACGGGCTGTTAATGTTTTTGAGGATTATGTATATCATGTGTACGATCTTAATAAGGCCGATAATCTTAAAGAACGGAAGATACGCACACAAATGCAGTTTATACGCAAGGTGGCTATATCTATTATTATCCTCATAACCCTTTCAATCGTATTACTGAGTTTTGATAATGTGCGCAAACTGGGTGCGGGTTTGCTTACAGGCGTAGGTGTTGGCGGTATTATTATAGGTTTTGCTGCGCAACGTTCACTGGCAAATTTTTTGGCCGGCTTACAGATAGCTTTTACCCAGCCTATACGTATTGACGATGTACTTGTAGTAGAGGGCGAATGGGGCCGTGTAGAAGATATAACGCTTACTTACGTAGTGCTTAACATTTGGGACCAGCGTCGGCTTATACTTCCAATAAACTACTTTATTGAGAAACCTTTTCAGAACTGGACCCGTGTATCATCAGAGATACTGGGCACCGTGTTTTTATACCTTGATTACAATATGCCTATGGATGCACTGCGGCAGGAGTTTGACCGTTTGCTGGAGGACACGCCGCTTTGGGATAAGCGTGTTAAGGTGATACAAGTTACCGATGCAACAGAAAAAACCATCGAGGTGCGTGTTCTGGTTAGCGCAAGCAACTCATCTGAAGCTTTTGACCTGCGCTGTTACCTGCGGGAGAACCTAATAAGGTATATACAGGAAAAACACCCGGATAGCCTGCCGGTCAGCCGATCAGTACTGGTAAATACCGACCTTTCAGTAAAAGAGATACCGGGTGCGGGACGGGTGTAAGGATGTTTATTAACCGGGCAACACCTTTCCCCAGTCGTAACCCTCAGCAATTGATCTGATCACACCATTGCGTTTGGTCAGCAAATCAGTCATATACTGTTTCAATATCAGGCGGTCAAACAAACTGCCTAATATCCCAAAAGGCACGGCATAAACAAATATATCGGTCATCAGCGTTTGGCCGTCAACTGTTTTAAAGTGATGCTCATGACGGATACTTTTAAAAATGCCTTTTACCATTTCGTCGGTAAAATGATGAGGACGGTCAAATTCGGTTATTTTGGTTGTGAGGTTTTGCCATATGCCGAAGTGTTTAGCGCGCCAGGTAACCGTTTCGCATAAACCTATCATCCCGGTTGTGGTTCCCGCAACAGCTGTTTCGCCGGTGTGTTGGGTTGAAATAACATGCAGGTCAATACTGCGCGACAAATCGAACACGCGTTCAATAGGGCGTTTATCGTGGTGATGAGTTCTATTGTCGTTGATGACATTTATTATATATGACTTGAAGAGGGCGTGTCATGGGTAGCCTGTCGAAGCACGTGGGTAAGGGTCCCCGCACACCCTTCGACAGGCGCAGGGTGACCCTTATAGTAATCTCCCAAACCCTAAAATTCCGCGTTCTTCGGGAACCTCGGGAAAGGTATCACGTCGCGGATGTTGCCCATGCCGGTAACAAACAGCACCAAACGCTCGAAACCCAACCCAAAGCCGGCATGCGGGCATGCGCCGAAACGGCGGGTATCCAAATACCACCAAAGTTCGTCTTTTGGTATGCCCATCTCGTCCATGCGTTGTTCCAGGTTTTCCAAACGTTCTTCGCGTTGCGAGCCGCCTACTATTTCGCCAATGCCCGGGAATAGTATATCCATCGCGCGTACGGTTTTGCCATCATCATTCTGGCGCATGTAAAAGGCTTTTATTTCCTTCGGATAATCCGTCAGGATAACCGGCTTTTTAAAGTGCTTTTCTACCAGGTAGCGCTCATGCTCTGATTGCAGGTCGGTGCCCCAGCCTTCCACCGGGTACTGAAATTTCTTCTTTTTGTTCGGTGTTGATTCCTTCAATATATCGATAGCCTCGGTATAAGTGAGGCGTTCAAAGTCGTTATCCAAACAAAACTGCAGTTTTTCAAGCAAGGTCATTTCACTGCGTTCGTTTTGGGGCTTTTGCTTTTCTTCGTCGAGAAGGCGGGTACTTAAAAACTCCAGGTCGTCATGGTTTTTATCCAGCGCATATTTTATTACATAATTCAGCAGGTCCTCGGCAGTGTTCATGTTATCTTCCAGGTCGGCAAAGGCCATTTCAGGCTCTATCATCCAAAACTCAGCCAGGTGGCGGGTAGTATTGGAGTTTTCAGCCCTAAACGTTGGCCCGAAGGTGTAAATATCGCTCAAGGCCATCGCGCCCAGTTCGCCCTCTAACTGACCCGATACGGTAAGGTTGGTAGCTTTACCAAAAAAATCCTGCTTGTAATCTATCTCGCCGGCATCGTTTTTCGGAATGTTATCTAAATCAAAGTTGGTCACGTGGAAAGTTTCGCCCGCGCCCTCGGCATCCGACGCGGTGATAACAGGCGTATGGAGGTAAACAAAGCCCCTGTCCTGGAAAAACTGGTGTATGGCGAACGACAAACTGTTACGCACCCTGAAAATTGCCCCAAAGGTATTGGTCCGGAAACGCAGGTGCGCTATCTCCCGCAAAAACTCCAGGCTGTGCTTTTTTGGCTGCAACGGGTATTTTTCCGGGTCGCTGTCGCCCAGGACTTCTACCTGTTTTGCTTTAATGTCTATCTTTTGGCCTTTACCTAACGAGGCAACAACAGTACCGGTAACACTTAGCGCCGCGCCGGTGGTAATGCGTTTAAGCAAGGTTGCGTCGGTATTTTCAAAATCGACAACAATTTGAATGTTATTATTGGTTGAGCCGTCGTTTAAAGCAATGAACTGGTTATTGCGGAAGGTGCGTACCCACCCTTTTACGGTTACATCAATGTTGGTTTCATCGCTTTCCAACAGGGCCTTAATTTTAATTCGCGTGCTCATATATAGTATTTGAGCGGCAAAAATACAAATCTGAATCAGAATTCGCAGAATTTAAGAATTTGCAGAATATTGCTTGATCCAGAGTGTAAAGAATAGGAATTAACCAATTGCTTCATCATCATGCCTGTATTCTGGTAATTCTAAAATTCTGTAAATTCTGATTCAGACAATAGACAATTTGCCTAAGTTTGCCTTGTCATGAAGCTTGATCCAAAGGTTACCCTTGTTGCAGGGCTGCTGTTCATATCATTTTACCCCATTTTTGTAAAACTTGCTGATGAACCGCCTATAGTTGCGGCGTTTTACCGCATTTTTATGGGCTGGTTATTTTTGGCACCTTATTGCATTAAAAACAGGCTGTTACGGATAGGGCGAAAAGAAATGTGGATAGCCATATTGGCCGGCGTTATTTTTGCCGCCGATATTATGTGTTGGAATATGTCTATGACAAAAATAAGCGCTACCATTTCTACGCTTATTGCCTGCTGCGCCCCTGTTTGGGTAGGGTTGATCAGCTGGCTGGTATTAAAAAAACAATCTCACTGGCTGTTTTGGGCAGGTACTATCATGTCCATTGCAGGCATGGTTATCCTGGTTGGCTATCAACATGTGCTCAGCCTGCAAATAAATGCCGGGATATGGCTGGCGCTGCTTACCAGTATCTTTTACGCGTTGTATATACTGGTAAGCAAAGGGGTTTTGCGGCGTATTAACCCGGTAACCTTTATGTTTTACAGCATGATAGGCGCGGGCATCTTCCTGTTAGCGGCCTCTTTGTTTAACGGCAATAATGTAGTGCATTTCAAAACATCATCCTGGTTTTACTTTATAGGTATGGGCGTTATTTGCCAGGTGTTTGGCTGGTTGTCGCTAAGCCATGCCTTAAAGCACCTGCCGCCTACCGAGGTATCTATCACCCTGCTTAGCCAAACCGTTACCACCGGCCTGCTGGCAGTATGGCTGCTAAACGAAACTTTAGAAATGAACGAGGTAATAGGCAGCGGCATTGTATTGGCAGGTATAGCAATTACATTTTTAAAGCCCAAAAAAGTTTTCTTTTAGTAAACAAATCGATATATTTGTTTTAAATGAATATCATTACCAGGCCTACGCTGCTTTATTATATTGACAAGTATCCTTTAGCCCCAAATTCATTATTAGCATGGTATAAAGATTTTTCAAAAGGAGTATTCGCTAACTTTAATGAATTAAAAGAAGTATATCATCATGCAAGTATAGTAGCTAATAACAGGGTGATATTTAATATAAAAGGAAATTCATTCCGGTTAATAGCATCGGTTAATTTTTCAAAGCAGGCCGGCTATATTATTTGGTTTGGCACCCATGCCGAGTATGACAAGATAGATGCCGCAACTATTACCTATTTAAAAAGATAGATATGAAAACCGTAAATCAGTATAAAATATTAAAAACCGAAGAGGAATATAAAGCATTACTGGAAAGGGTGATCGAGATTTTTCATGCCGAGGAAGGCACCCCGGAAAGTGATGAATTAGATATATTGTTACTGCTTGTAAAAGATTATGAAGACCGCCATTATGTTATACCCGATCCCGATCCTATAGAAGTAATTAAATTGAAACTGGAAGAAAAGGGATTAAAAAGAAAAGACCTGGAGCCCATTATCGGCTCTAAGGGTTATGTTTCCCTGGTGCTTTCCGGAAAAAAGGACCTGACATTAAAAATGGCTAAGAAACTGCATCAATTTTTAGGGATACCGGCAGATATTTTTTTTGCTGATGTGAAAGTTTAAAATTATTAAGCCCTTACCTTTGCACAACTCATGATCACCAAGCCCACCGTCGACCGTATAATGGAAGCCACCGATATAGCGGAGGTGATAGGCGATTTTGTGCAGCTGAAAAAGCGGGGTGCAAATTTCGTGGGCCTGTCGCCGTTCAGTAACGAGCGTACGCCATCGTTTACGGTATCGCCGGCTAAGGGTATTTTTAAGGATTTTTCGTCGGGTAAGGGTGGTTCGGCCGTTACTTTTTTAATGGAACACGAGAAGTTCACCTACCCCGAAGCGCTTAAATGGCTGGCCAAAAAATATGGCATCGAAGTAGAGGAAACGGTAGATACTACGGAAAACCGCGAAGACGAGAACCGCCGCGAAAGCCTGATGATCGTATCGGGTTTTGCCGCTAAGTTTTTCCAGGAAAGCATGTGGGATACCGATGAGGGAAAGAGCATCGGACTCAGCTACTTTAAAGAGCGTGGGTTTACCAGCGATACCATCAAAAAATTTGAGCTGGGCTACTCGCCCGACCAGTGGGAAGCTTTTACCGGCCATGCCCTGAAGGAAGGTTACCAGCAGGAATTTTTAGTAGAAAGCGGCCTCTCGGTATTGCGCGATAACGGGACCATGTACGACCGCTACCGCGGCCGGGTAATGTTCCCGATACATAGCTTTACCGGCCGGGTTATCGCCTTTGGCGGGCGTACGCTAAAGAGCGATAAAAGCGTACCCAAATATGTTAATTCGCCCGAATCAGAGATATATAATAAATCGAAAGTTTTATACGGGTGGCACTTAGCAAAAAAGGAAGCTCAAAAGGAGGATAACTGCTACTTAGTAGAAGGTTATGCTGATGTGATCTCTGTGCACCAGGCAGGGATAGAAAATGTGGTCGCTTCATCCGGTACATCTTTAACAGTTGAACAAATAAGATTGATTGCCAAAGCGACAAAAAACGTTACCATATTATACGATGGTGACACCGCCGGAATTAAGGCAGCGATTAGAGGGCTGGATATTGTAATAGAAGAAGGGCTAAATGTTTCAATCGTTTTATTTCCGGATGGGCACGACCCTGATTCTTATGTACGAAGCGTAGGGAGCTCGGCCTTCCTTAAATATATACATTCGGGCAAAAAGGATTTTATCCAATTTAAAACTGAATTTCTATTAAAAGATACTGAAAGCAGCCCTCTTGAACGAGCAAATGCTTATACAGATATAGCAAAAACCATAGCGTTAATATCCGACGACCTTAAACGGGCTGAATATGTTAAAAACGCCTCTCATAAATTTAAGATTGACGAAAAGAGCTTTTTAGGGATTGTAAATAAATTAATTAAAGATGAGCTAAACAAAAAGGCAAAACAACTTGAGAGGAAAAATCAACAGTTAACAGAAGGCGATACATCGAAAGATTTGGACTTTGTTCAGGCTCATGTTGATATAAATGAACCCTTAAGAGATTTTGTAGAAGACCATAACCAGGAAAAAGAGATCGTACGCCTGCTGTTATTATACGGTAACCGTATGATCGATTGGGACGGCATTGCCAATACTTACATTGGCCCGTTCATGATAGCCGAATTGAGTGATGTTACCTTTGATAACGAGGCCTGCAAAAACTTTGTGGAAGATTACCGCAAGGAAGTGGAAAACGGCGTTTTGCCCGATGAACAGCATTTTATACACCACCCGGTAAAGGATGTGGTTGACCTTGCCGTTACCCTGATAGCTACTAAATACACGCTGAGCGAGAACTGGTATGAAATGCACAAGATAACTGTGCCCGATGAGCAGGTGAATATGAAAGCCACCGTATTAGGCGGTATTTTCCACCTTAAAAAACATAAGGTTGGCAAAATATTAGAGAGCCTGCGCAACGAACTGCAAGTCACCAGTAATGAGCAGGAACAGGAAATACTGCTTAACCAGTATATGCGGATGAAAAAGGTTGAGAAACATATATCTGATTACCTGGGTTCAGTAATATTAAAGTAAATGGCCGTACATAACGACCTTGGCCGCACCGGCGAAAGCATTGCCAAATCCTACCTTGAGGCACACGGTTACGAAATACTTGACGAGAACTGGACCTACGGCAAAGCCGAAATAGACCTTATTGCTTATAAAGACCGCGTGATTATATTTGCCGAAGTAAAAACACGTACCGGAACAGGTTTTGGCATGCCCGAAGATTTTGTGGATGCCCGTAAACAACGCTTGATGGCCGAAGCCGCCGATGAGTATATTTACTTAATGAACCACCAGGGCGAAGTGCGTTTTGATATAATTGCAATACTGTTTAATAAAAACACAACTTATACGTTAAAGCATATTGAAGATGCCTTTTGGCCATCGGCACAATAATTATGAAGAATAAAATAACAACACTTTTAGCCGCTGCATTACTACTGGCTTACGGCTGTAAGGAAGATAAACCAATAACAGATGTTACCATCAGTCCGGAGGCGGGCACAACGTACAACGCCGGCAGCCCGGTAAGTATTAAGGTAAATTTTGGTGAGGATGCAGAGGTGGATTCGGTAGTTTACCTCATCGATTCGGTGCGGTTTATGTCGCGTAAAGATACTTTAGGGGTTAGCATTAAAACCGATACGATGAAAATGGGCAGCAAGGTAATAACCGCCCGTGTTTTTGAAGGCGGCGCCAATTACGAAACCTCGACCAATATTGTGGTGCTGGCCGCCAAAGCCCCCGAAGAACTGACCTACACGGTAGAAAAAGTTTTTCCGCATGATACCAGCTCATATACCGAAGGTTTGGAGTATCACAATGGATTTTTGTATGAAAGTGATGGCGGGTATCTGCAGCCTCCGCCGGATGGAATTGTTGACGGGCAATCGAGTTTGCGCAAGGTAAACCTTGTTACCGGCAAGCCTGTTCAAACCGTGCTGATAGATCCCAAAGTTTTTGCCGAAGGTATTACTGTTGTAGGCGATAAGATCATCCAACTCACTTACCGCGAAAAGATAGGTTATGTGTACGATAAAAACACGTTTAAGCTGTTAAACACCTTCTCGTACACCGCAGGCAAAGAAGGCTGGGGACTGGCGTTTGATGGTAATAAGATATACAATACCGACAGCAGCAACCGCATACTGTTCCTTGATAAAAATGACTACCACCAAATAGGCTATATAGATATTTATGACAACCAAAAGCAGGTAGACATGGTGAACGAACTGGAATATATCGATGGCAAACTATACGCCAACGTATACCAAAGTAACGATATACTGGTGATTGATCCCAAAACCGGTGCAGTACTGCAAAAGATAGATATGAGCAAACTATACCCGGCCTACGACCGTAACGACGGCTCGGACGTGTTAAACGGCATAGCCTGGGATGCCAAAGGCAAACACCTGTTTGTTACCGGGAAGAAATGGGATAAGTTGTTCCAGATAAAGATTGTGAAGAAGTAAAGATCAACTATATAACGTGATGTAAGCGTCGCTTTATACTCCCGCGGAGATATGTAATACTTATAGCGTTTTAAAAGTTCCCCCTTCAGGGGGTTAGGGGGTTCGCCAGCTTTTATACAAATTGATCAGCCCATTGGTTGATGCATCATGCGTGGTCACCTCATCCCCGGTCCTTAACTCAGGCAGTATTTTGCCCGCCAGTTGCTTGCCAAGCTCAACGCCCCATTGGTCAAAACTATAAATATTCCAGATGATGCCCTGTACAAAAATTTTGTGCTCGTACATGGCTATAAGTGCGCCTAAGGCGCGTGGTGTTACTTTTTTAAGCAGTATAGAATTTGTCGGGCGGTTACCATCAAATACTTTAAAGGGTGCCAGTTTTTCCACTTCAGCATCAGTTTTACCCTGGGCTTTCAACTCGGCTACAACTTCATCTATGGCTTTCCCGTTCATCAGGGCCTCTGTTTGGGCGAAGAAGTTGGATAGCAGCAAAGTATGGTGTTCGCCTATCGGGTTATGCGATTGTGCCGGTGCTATAAAATCGCAGGGCACTAATTTGGTCCCCTGGTGTATCAGCTGGTAAAAGGCGTGCTGGCCATTAGTGCCGGGTTCGCCCCAAATAAGCGGACCGGTTTGGTAATCAACCACGTTGCCGTTACGGTCAACATATTTGCCGTTGCTCTCCATATCGCCCTGCTGAAAATAAGCGGCAAAGCGGTGCAGGTACTGGTCGTACGGTAAAATAGCGTGGCTTTCGGCCTCGAAGAAATTGTTGTACCAAATACCTAACAAGGCAAGGAGTACAGGGATGTTCTCTTCAAGCGGGGTGTCTTTAAAATGCAAGTCCATTGCGTGGGCCCCGCTCAGCAGTTCTTCAAAATTATCAAAGCCGATGCCTAAGGCGATGGACAAACCTATGGCGCTGCACAGGGAGTAACGCCCGCCAACCCAATCCCAAAACTCAAACATGTTTTTGGTGTCGATGCCAAACTTACCTACCGCGGCAGCGTTGGTTGACAGGGCCGCGAAATGCTTGGCCACGTCGGCTTCCGTTGCGCCGCCGGCTAAAAACCAGTCGCGGGCACTATGTGCGTTGGCCATGGTTTCCTGCGTAGTAAAGGTTTTAGAGGCAATCAGGAACAGGGTAGTTTCGGGGTTTATATTTTTTAATGCTTCGGCAATATGCGTACCGTCAACGTTTGATACAAAATGCAGATTTAAATGTGTTTTATAAGCCTTTAAAGCTTCGGTAACCATCACCGGGCCCAGATCAGACCCGCCGATGCCGATGTTGACCACATCGGTAATGGCTTTGCCGGTATAGCCTTTCCATTCGCCGCTGATAACGGCTTCGCTAAATTCCTTCATGTGGGCAAGCACGGCGTTGATGCCGGGCATCACATCTTTACCATCTACATATACAAGGGTATTGCTGCGGTTGCGCAGCGCGGTGTGCTGTACCTCGCGGTTCTCGGTAACGTTTATTTTTTCGCCTGCAAACATGGCATCCGCTGCATCTTTTACACCACAT
>JBDSIC010000492.1:0-3615 GCA_039918195.1 Mucilaginibacter sp. | reverse complement strand
CGGGCCTGGTGCCGTTCTTATTACAAAACTCCAATGCTTATAAACGGCTGGCTAAGGTGCCGGTTGTTTTCACCATACATAACGGCCAGTACCACGGGGCGTTCGGCTGGGATAAGCTGAACTACCTGCCCGATATCGACCTTACAAAAACCGGCTTGCTGGATTGGGCCGGCGGCCTAAATCCACTTGCTGCCGCGGTAAAATGCTGTGCGCAATATACTACCGTATCGCCAAGCTATCTCGAAGAGCTTAGCGTAAACTCCAACGGGTTAGAGTACCTTTTTTATATAGAAAGGCACAAAGGTGTTGGCATACTCAACGGTATTGATACAGAGGTGTGGAACCCGGCTACCGATGATATGATAGCCGCAAAATACACCGCCGCAAAACTGGCAGCCGGCAAACAAAAGAATAAAGAGGTTTTATGCGAAAAGTTTGACTTATCGCCCGAGCTGCCTTTGGTTGTATTTATAGGTCGCCTTGTGGGCGAAAAAGGTGCCGACCTGCTGGCCGAAGCCTTTGCCCGCAGCCTGGATGAACATGCCGGTAAAATGAATATTTTACTGCTTGGTGCCGGTGATAAAGAAATGGAAGCGGCATTAACCGAATTAAAAGTTAAATACCCCGAACATTACGCGGTATTTATTGGTTATGATGAGGCACTGGCGCATATGATATATGCCGGGGCCGATTTTTTGCTGATGCCCTCGCGGGTGGAGCCTTGCGGGTTAAACCAATTATATTCGTTACGCTACGGCACTATGCCGGTGGTAAGGAGTACCGGCGGGTTGAAAGATACCGTTAAGGATTTTGGCGATGAAGGCGGTTATGGTATCCGCTTTAACGCGGTAACGGTAGACGATATTTGTTATTCGATAGACCGTACGCTGGTGCTATACCAAAACACGCCGCACCTGCAAAAATTACGAAAAACAATGATGGCGCTCGATTTTTCGTGGGACCGGTCAGCCAAAGAATATATAAACCTGTACGAACGTATAATTTCTGAATCATGACATCAAGAGTAATTGCAATTGTGCTTGGCGGTGGCCAGGGCAGCCGTTTATCACCCCTAACCGCAACCCGTTCAAAACCGGCTGTGCCGATAGCGGGTAAGTACCGTTTAGTTGATATACCTATTTCGAACTGCCTGCACTCGGGTATCGAGCGTATGTATGTGCTCACGCAGTTTAACTCGGCATCACTTAATAAGCACATTAAAAACACGTACCATTTTAGCAGCTTTAGCGAGGCTTTTGTGGATATACTGGCGGCAGAACAAACCCCCACAAGCGCGGGCTGGTTCCAGGGCACGGCGGATGCGGTTAGGCAAAGCCTGCATCACCTTGCTGTGCATGAATTTGATTATGTACTTATCCTGTCAGGCGATCAGCTTTACCAAATGGATTTTATGGATATGGTTAACCAGCACATTGCTAAGAACGCCGAAATATCCATAGCCACTATACCTGTGCATGCCAATGACGTACCGGGCTTTGGTATACTAAAAACAGATGCGGACAGCATGATCACCTCTTTTGTTGAAAAGCCGAAAAAGGATTTTGAAAGCTGGGCGTCAGTAGTCAGCGACGAGATGGCCGGCCAGGGGCGTGTGTACCTGGCATCAATGGGTATCTACATCTTTAACCGCAAACTGCTGTTCGAGATGCTGCAATCTAACGACCACCCGGATTTTGGCAAGGAAATTATCCCGCAGGCTATTCACGATCACCGCGTGGCCAGCTACCAGTACGAGGGCTACTGGACCGATATTGGTACCATACCTTCATTTTTTGACGCTAACCTGGGCTTAACTGACGATATTCCGCAGTTTAACCTGTTTGACAAGCATCATATATTCACCCGCGCACGTATGCTGCCGCCGTCAAAAATATCGGGTACGCGCATGGAAAAAACCATCGTGGCCGATGGCTGCATTATCAATGCGCAGGATATAAAACGGTCTATAATAGGCATACGATCGCGTATCGGTTTCGAAACCACTATTGAGAACTGCTATGTTATGGGCAGCGACAACTATCAAACGCTGGAGCAAATTGCCGAATCACGGTCTACCAATTCGCCGCTAATGGGTATTGGCGACCGCTGCTGTATAAAAAATGCTATCATCGATAAAAATACTTACATCGGCAACGATGTAACCATCAACTGCGATGCATCAAAAGCTGATGGCGATTACGGTACTTACACGGTTCAGGATGGTATTGTTGTCATCAAAAAAATGGCAGTTATACCTAACGGGACGGTGATAGCGTAACCCCCCAGCCCCCTGAAGGGGGAGCTTTTGAAACGCTTAAAGAAAGACCGATTAGATACAACTAACCGGTCTTTCATATTTTATAATGTTACTTCGAAAGCTTCCCCTTCAGGGGACGGGAGGGGTAAACTCCCCCTTCAGGGGGTTGGGGGGTAGGGATCTGGCACTTCGGCATTGTTTAACAAGAGCTTTACTTTTTGCGCATCCTGCGGATTTCGGGTTTTGGACAGCACATCTTTAAGGTTACTTTTATCCATTACCAAAATCAGGTCGAACTCATCAAAGTCGTTGGTTTTAAACTGGCGGCAGCTTTGTTTGCTGATATCAACGCCGCGTTTTAGTGCTGTGCGGGTTGAGCGCCTGTCGGGACTGTTGCCCACATGCCAGCCGCCAGTGCCGGCGGAGTCAACCGTCCAGTTTAAGCCGTGTTTATCGGCGAGGTGCTGCATAATACCCTCTGCCAGCGGCGAACGGCAAATATTGCCCAGGCAAACCATTAGTATCTTCATTTTTTTTGTAAGGTTGGAATGTTATCAAGTTGAAATGTTGCCTTTCGCTCTTTTAACTTTGCCACATTTCAACCTTACAACATTCCAACAAAATTATCCAAACAACTGGTTAAGCAGTCCCGCTAACCGCACGCCGCCTTTTAGCAATTGCTGGTTTAAGGTTTCGATATTTTTGTAATTGTATTTATAGCTGAGCTTATCATCTGGCTGTACCTGTGCGTATAGCTTTTCGGCTAAAGTATGCGATTCGTATATCCACTCGCTAACTTGTGCTTTTTGCCATTTGGCCCGCTCCGCAACGGTAGTGTGATTGATAGAAGCCGTATATTCCGTATAGCTTAGTTGCTGAAAATCTATTAGCTGCGAATCCCACAGGCTATGCAGGTTGGTCGGGTTATTAAACCATAATAATTTAATATCGTTGCCCCCCTTATCACTGGCGTGCCCGGTATGGAAAGGCTGGTGAACATCCTCAACCAAATGAATAAGCAGTTTCAGGTAAGTACGTTTTTGCGATGGTGCCAGCGTTTTCTTTTTTAGCTCCGCGATTAAAAATTGAACCTTATTGTAAGCATTGGCGGCAGTATCCTGTCGCAAAAGTACCTGCATTTCGGGATATGCAGGGTTATTATCAAAATCGACAAAATGCCAGTTGTACAAGTAGTTGTAAGTAGAGTCCGACTTTACAAAATCGGCCCAGTTGCCTGCCATGGCGATGGTTTCGTAACCTAATATAGCTTGTATTGCCTTGTGGGCTTTGGGTGTTAAATAGCTATCGGCAATTTGACCGGTTATGCGGTGGCCCTGCACGCCCCAGGCCATGCTATG
>JBDSIC010000491.1:0-4831 GCA_039918195.1 Mucilaginibacter sp. | reverse complement strand
TTGGCGGGTCAAAGTCAACATTCTGTTTTATCCCCAGCGAAGTATTGGCATAAACCCTTTTCATATACAGGGCAAATATAGGCAGCGCGGTATTGGCGCCCCCGCCCACTTTGGTGGTCCTGAAATGTATGGCGCGGTCTTCGCAGCCTGTCCACACGCCGGTAACCAGTTGCGGGGTAATGCCTATAAACCACCCGTCGGAGTTGTTTTGCGTTGTGCCGGTTTTGCCTCCTATCGGGTTCTTTAAGCCATACTTGTAGCGCACGCGCGAGCCGGTGCCATCTTCTATTACGCCTTTCAGCATAGATGTCATCACGTAAGCTGTTTGCTCGTTGAGCACCTGCCGTATGTTGGTATGGTGGTCATATAACACGTTGCCGTTCTTATCTTCTATCCGCAGTAAAAAGGTGGGTTCGGTCCACAAGCCGTGGTTGGCAAAGGTGGAGTATGCCCCTGTCATATCAAATACCGATGCATCAAATGCCCCCAGGCATATGGAAGGATAAGGATCTACCTGGCTGGTGATGCCCATTTTTTTAATAAGCTCGGCCACCGGCATCGGCTTAACCTCGTTCATTACATAAGCTGTTACATAATTTTGTGAGTAAGCCAACGCTTTACGTAAAGTTATAGTTCCCGGCAGCGTCCCTTCGGGCGATGATTTGGGCGTGTAAGGCTCGCCATAACCCATTATGGTTACCGGCACATTGGCCACCTGCATACAAGGCGAAAAGCCACCATACTCAATAGCCGCGGCATAGGTGAATGGCTTGGCGGTAGAGCCTACCTGGCGGGTACCCATTTTTACCTGGTCGTACTTAAAATGCTCAAAGTTGGTACCGCCTACCCAGGCTTTTATATAGCCGGTAGTTGGGTCCATGCTCATAATGGCATTACGCAGCATCAGCTTGCAATACACAATTGAGTCGATAGGCTTCATGATGGTATCGATATCACCTTTCCAGGTAAACAGGTTCATCTTTACCGGGGTATTAAAATCTTCCCGTATCTCATCTTCCGTCCGCCCCTGCAATTTCAGTGCCCGGTACCTGTCGGTACGGTGCATGCCCTGGTCAAGCAGCATTTTAAAGCTTGGGATACTCTTCCAAAGGCTGCGGCCACGCCATTGCGCGTTAAATTGTGCCTGCAGGTCGCGCATGTATTCTCTTTGCGCATCCTCGGCATAGCTTTGCATAGTTGAATTGATGGTAGTAAATATTTTCAACCCGTCGCGGTCAAGGTCGTACGGAATATCGCCCGGTTTGAAAATAGATTTATCAACCAGAATTTTTTGTATCTCTTTTTTAAGTACAGCCCTAAAATACGGTGCCGAACCCTGGTTATGGTTAATAGGATGGAAGCTAAGCCCAAGCGGTTTTGCGCGAAACTCCTCCACCTGCCCCGAACTCAGGTAACCTTCTTCGCCCATGCGGCGCAATACCAGGTTACGGCGGTTAACCGCATTGTCGGGATGGTTAATGGGCGAATAGATGCCCGGGCCATTTACCATACCAATCAGCAATGCTGCCTGGTCGGGGGTTAGTTTGTCAGGAGTGGTATCAAAATAAGTTAACGCGGCCGATTTAATGCCGAATACATTGTAAGCGCCAAAATCAACCGTGTTTAAATACATGGTGATGATCTCGTCTTTGGTGTAGTGGCGTTCAATTTTAACGGCAGTTATCCATTCCTGTAATTTTTGGATGATACGTTTAAGCGGGTTGCGCGCCCGTTCCGAAAAAAGGTTTAGCGCGAGTTGTTGCGTAATGGTACTGCCGCCCTGCTTTCTACCTATCAGGTTATAAAAAATAATAGTGAACGTACGGTTAAAATCAATGCCCGAATGGCTTTCAAAACGGCTGTCTTCCGTAGCTATCAGAGCCTGCATTACATACGGCGATATCTCTTTATAAGTAACAGGCGAGCGGTTCTGTACAAAATAAGTGCCCAGTACTTCCTGGTCAGACGAATAGACTACCGAAGCAAGGTTGCTTTTAGGGTTTTCCAGGTCGCGAAAGGTTGGCAGTTGCCCAAACAACCCGAAAGCGGTAACCAGCAGCAACAGCACCACAAACGAAAAACAGGCTATAACAAAGCGCCAGATATACCAGTTATACCTTCTTATATCCTGCGGAGAGAGCTTAATGATCATTTTATCCTAAAAATTATCCTGGTAGTATTCAATATAACTATCCAGTAGTGTTTTGTCGGCTAATTTATCCAGATTTTGCTGTGTTATAATAAAGAAAGTGTATTTATCTTTTGGCACCTTCATTATTTCGGGCATTAACGGTATAATAGCACGGGCATAATCCTTAGCAGTAGCCAGGTTATTAAACTTGCCGACATATATCAGCTGGTTTATGCCAACACCTTTAAGCTGGTGCTTAATAGGCAGGGCCTGGTATCTTGTACGGTTAAATTGCCCAATACCAAAACGTGACGAAGCTAAATTAGTTGTATTAGTGCTCACATTTACCACGAAATAATAGCTGGTATTATCGCTTTCATTAAATATATAGGTCTTTTTAGGCTTAGCCGGTTCTTCGGGCGTAACTACACCCGGGGTAACGTCCGGCGTAACGGCTACGGGCTCGTCAGCTTTAGGCTGCGCGTCGGGCTGTTTGGCAATCACCGGGTCGGTTGGTTTCGGCGTTACCGGGGCATCAGCTTTTTTAGGCTTTTCAACCGGTTTTGGTTTCTCCACCTTCTTCTCGGCTACCTGTGCAAAGCTCGATTGCAGCGGTTTAATTTCCCCCGGCATAAACGGGATATAATTAGGGTCGCTGTCCAATATCGCAAATTGGCGTGCCGCCATCTCAACAGTATTTGAATCAATGTAGGCCAAATGTTGTTTTACCAGCGGTGTTACCAGCCGGTCATCCGGGTAATTGGCAACTATCTGCTGTATATCTTGTTTAAAAGGCGCAAGTTTAACCTGCCTGCCGTTTGCTAAAGCACGCAGGTAATTTAATTGTGCGGCCAGCTTGTTATCGGGATACTGCGACAGCAGGGTTGTTACCTGCTCTATCACCTGCGGATATTGCCTTTTGGCGTACAGGTCATATACCTGGTTATATAGCCCGTTAAACTCCGCGTCGGCATCATTCAAACGCTGGCCATATTCAGGGTCGAGTATTATTTTAGCATAAGGCGTATCGGCAAAATCCTTTAGCAGCCTGTTTTTGTAGTCATCAGCCTTTGCCACATCAAGCGGGCTGTACAGGCGGTACAGGCTATAATATATAGCTGCCTTGTTCGGGTTATCAGGGAAACGTTTTAATATATACTCGTAGGTAGCGATAGCCTCTTTCGGGTCTTCGATCAGGTCGCGGTAAAAGTTACCAATATCAAGGTAGGCGTTAAATATCCTGGTATTGGATTCCGCCAGTAACTCTGGTGTTAGTGGGATGGCGTTCACTAATTCCTGTTTGTAAGCATTTGCCACGGTATCCGCCTGCGCCTGTTGCTGCTGGCCGGGCACTATACCCGCATCGGGCGCCGGCGCGGTATTAGCGGTTATGTTACTGTTCGATCGCTGGCTGCGCCGCCAGTTATCTTCCAGTTTGCGGCTGCCCCATTTGCGTTTAAATACCGAAAAGCCCTGGCTAACCGCTTTGTTATTGTAAAAGTAGAAGTTGTTGCCGCTTGGTACGCTTGCCCGTGTCTCTTGGTCATTATCCATTTCCAGCGGGTTAAACTGGCCAGAGTTGGTGGCCGCGTTCTGCTGCTGTTGTTCCTGCTTCAGCGTAGCTGTATGCACGTTAACCATCGTATCAATTTTGGCCGCACGCGTCTTATCGTCAAGCCGGGCCAGCATTTGCAGGGTATCTTCGCGGGTAATAATAGCCAGGTTATCGGTAAGCAGTTGCAGGTTTTCGCTCTTTTTCTTTATAGTGATATAGCCCGGGTACGTCGGCGACAGGTTGATCAGCGTGCTGTCGTAATATTTTTTGGCGTTTACGTAATCAGCCTTGTTCTTAAAATTGATATCCGCCAGCCGCAGGTACGATAACCCTTTTTGGTTGGTGTTTTTTAAACTGTTTTTGGTAGATAGCTTGTAGTTTTCAATGGCTTTATCAATATCGCCTTCAGCAAAATATATTTGCGCTATCTGGTAGTATATCTGGTCAACAAAGTCCTCGTTATTTTCATTCTTTAATAGTCGTCTAAGCTTATCTACCCGGCTAATCTTAATGCCATCGCGCATGTCTTCAATGCGTATACGGTTAAGGTCGGCATTAAAGGCCATTTCGAACGGGGCATTGCTTTTTACTATACGGGTATAATTAGTGATCGCATCGGCAGGTTTGGCATTCAGTTCCTGCAACTGGGCCAGTATAAATGTCCAGCGCAGCTTTTGCATGGTGCTTTTGCTGTGGTCAATAGCCTGTTTTGCCATTTCTTCGCCATCGGCATAATCCTGCTCATATATATCATACTGCAGTTTGGCGGCATATACGTCGGCAGTAATTCTTTTTTTAGGGTTGATGTTTTGCAGCGCGGTATCCAAAACAAGTTTGGCTTCGGGTATTTGCTTTAGCTGCATTAAAGTACGGGCCTTCCACACCAGGGCTTCTTCCACCAGTTCGGGATCGGTGTTATATGATCGCAGCACGTAGTTAAAATACTCCTGTGCGTTAAAGTAGTTTTTGCCTAAATAATATGCTTTTCCTAATACCAAATAGGCATCGCCCAGGTACTTGCTTTGCTCTTTAAAGTTAATGATGGTATTTGCCTTGGCTATCACTGCCTCTAAATCCTTATCTTCGGCAGCGCCCGAGGTGTCCTGGTAAACACTTAATATTTCGGTGTAATTATCAACAAAGCT
>JBDSIC010000490.1:0-4024 GCA_039918195.1 Mucilaginibacter sp. | reverse complement strand
CCGCAGACAGGAAGTAACGGTCGTCAATGATCTGGATATAGAACAAACGGCCCAGCAGTATAACCGTAAGGGTTATAAATATGCCTGTGATAATATAGCGCCGTTCAAAAAAACTGTTCATCTAAACTCTTTTCTTTCTGAAAAATAGGAAACCCGAAATTAGTATTAAAAATACGGTAAATACTGAACTCAATAAAAAGCGGCTTAGTGTGTATTTAATTTCATTTAAACTAAAAACTTCGAGATTGAACAGGAAGAAATGGTGAAAAAGGGTAAGTATGGTTGCATATGTAAAAAACCACCTGAAACCCATGCTGCCTATAGTCGGCTCGGGCATGGTATTATCAAAGTTTTCTTTTTGTACGGTTATGCTCACAAACGCTACGCGGACGAAGGCCATTAAAACCGTAGCTGCTGCATACAGGCCGGGAGTATCGTAAAAGGCATCAATACTTAAACCTAATAAAAAAGCCAGGGGGAACAATAGCAGGTGGGGCGTTTGAAAAGGCAGCAGCATCACAAACAGGATGTATAAGTACGGCGTTGAAAGATCATATACCGCTATGTTTTTAAGCAGGAAAACCTGGATAAAAACCAGCACGATAAAGCGCACGATATTGATGACCACCTTACTCATTGGGCTCCTTTTTTTGTTGTGCCTCCAGGGTGGTTTGCTCCTGTGCTAATTTATTGGTTATCACAAATACATACTCCAGGTTACTGAAATTAACCGCCAGCCTAACCTCCATGTTCAGGAAAAAGCCGCCTGTTTTGGGCCGCAGGTTGCTAACCTTACCTACCGGTATGCCTATCGGGAACAGCGAATGTTCATCGGTTACCACCAGGTCGCCTAAATGCGGCTGCGCGCTATTGGCTACGTCATACAGCAGGCCTTTATGCGGATCCATATCATCCGCCCAGCGGAACGAGCCGCCTTCTTTTGATTTAGCCAGCATGGCGCTGATACGGGTATCCTTATGCAGCAGCGAACGTACTATCGAAAAATGGGGCGAAGCCTGCACCACTATACCCACAACGCCTGCGCCTGTAACCACGCCCATACCGCGCGCTATTCCATTATTGCTGCCTTTGTTAAGCGTAATAAAATTTACCCGGCTATTAACCGAATTATTGATCACCCTTGCCTCGGTGTAAGTGTATTGCTGTTTGTTAATGGTATCAACAACTTTTCCGGTTTTAGCGGTATCGTTATACTTTGCTGATTTGAGGTGACTACGCAGTTGCGCGTTTTCGCGGGCAAGCCTGTCGTTTATTTCTTTTAACCGCAGGTAATCATCCACATCGTTAACCTTTTGGTACAGGTTGCCGGTAACTTCGTTGGAGGTATTGATGAATGAGGCCTTCTGAAAATCGTTATAATTAATAAAAATGTACAAAGATATCCCCTCAAATATCAGGAACAAAAAGAATGCGCTGTACTTTGTGATGAATATCAGTAGGTGACGCATTTTTTAGAGATTAGATTCAAGAATTGAGAATTAAGAGCCAGGAAAAAAGTAATCTCTCTTGATTCTTGACTCTTAATTCTCAATTCTTTCTTTACTGCATTAAGAATTTAAAATTACCGATGTTTTTCAGGGCGGTACCTGTACCGCGAACTACGGCACGCAGCGGATCTTCGGCAACGTGAACGGGTAGTTTTGTTTTGGCTGCCACGCGTTTGTCAAGTCCGCGCAGTAATGCGCCGCCGCCCGTAAGGTAAATACCTGTCTGGTAAATGTCTGCCGAAAGCTCAGGAGGGGTTATTTCCAGTGCTTTCAGTATAGCTTCTTCTATTTTAGAGATAGATTTATCAAGGCAATGCGCAATTTCGGTGTACGATACCATAATTTGCTTTGGTACGCCTGTCATCAGGTCCCGACCCTGTACGGCAAAATCAGCCGGCGGATCTGTCAGTTCGGGCAATGCCGCGCCAACTTCAATCTTTATCTTTTCGGCAGTACGCTCGCCTATCATGATGTTGTGCTGGCGACGGATGTACTGAACAATATCCGCATCAAAATTATCACCCGCAACGCGTATAGATTGGTCGCAAACGATACCTGATAAAGCAATAACCGCTATTTCGGTAGTACCACCGCCAATATCAATGATCATGTTACCCATAGGCTCCTCCACATCGATACCTATACCCACGGCGGCTGCCATTGGCTCATGTATCAGGTAAACCTCTTTAGCGCCTGCACGCTCGGCAGATTGATGTACCGCGCGTTTCTCAACCTCGGTAATGCCCGAAGGGATACAGATAACCATGCGTAGCGACGGGAAGAACCAGCCTTTACCCGAGTTGATCATCTTTATCATACCGCGTATCATGTACTCAGCGGCATCAAAGTCGGCAATAACGCCATCCTTCAGCGGTCGTATAGTACGGATGTTATCGTGGGTCTTGCCTTCCATTTGCATGGCCTGGCGACCGATAGCGATAACCTTGTTTGTTTTACGGTCAAAAGCCACTATTGATGGTTCATCAACAACAACTTTATCATTATGTATAATTAGTGTATTTGCCGTCCCTAAATCGATGGCAATTTCCTGTGTGAAAAAGTTAAAAAGACCCATGTGGTGTTTGTGAAATTATATGTAGATGCTAAAAATACACTTAATATTCTATTAATTGTATGTTACAAGCGTCAAATTATCAGGTTTATTGTGTTGCGTTAATTAATGTTTAAAGTGACGCACGCCGGTAGTTACCATCGCGATATTTTTTTCGTTACTCATGTTTATCGAGTCCTGGTCCTTAATAGAGCCTCCTGGCTGTAATACGGCGGTTATGCCTGCTTCTGCAGCCAGTTCAACGCAATCAGGGAAAGGGAAAAAAGCATCAGATGCCATTACCGCGCCATTAAGGTCGAAACCAAAACTGTGTGCTTTGATCACCGCCTGTTTTAACGAATCGACCCTTGATGTTTGGCCAACACCGCTTGCCATCAGTTGCTGATTTTTTGCAAAAACGATGGTGTTTGACTTGGTATGTTTTACCACTTTATTGGCAAAATACAGGTCTTTCAATTCCTCTTCGTTAGGTTTGCGGTTGGTAACGGCGGTCATTTGCTCAGGGCCTTCAATAACCCTGTCAAAATCCTGCTCAATAACACCGTTTAGTAAGGTTTTAAATTGTTTAACAGGCAACTCCGTTTTTTGGCGAACTAATATGATGCGGTTCTTTTTGCCCTGTAATATCGTCACTGCCTCGTCAGTGTAAGCCGGGGCAATTAATACTTCGTAAAATAGTTTGCTTATCTCGGTGGCTGTTTCGGCATCTATCTCATCATTGGCAATAATAACACCGCCAAATGCTGATACGGGGTCGCAGGCCAGTGCATCTAACCACGCCTCTTTAATGAAAGAACGGGTCGCAATACCGCAGGCATTGGTATGTTTTAATATAGCGATGGTGGGCTCGGTAAACTCGTCTATCAGGGCAACGGCCGCGTCAACGTCTACCAGGTTGTTATAAGAAAGTTCTTTGCCATGCAGTTTGGTGAACATATCAGCCAAATTGCCGTAGAATAGGCCTTTTTGATGCGGGTTTTCGCCGTAGCGCAGCACCTGGCTTTTTTGTATACTTTGTTTAAAAACAGGCAATGGGTCTTCAGTATTAAAATACTGGAATATAGCCGTATCGTAATTTGAAGTGATATTGAATGCTTTGTGAGCAAACTTCTTACGCTGATCTATGGTCGTTTCGCCGTTTTGTGTTTTCAGGATATCTTCCAGCACGCCGTAATCATCTTTTGATGCTACGATAACCACGTCCTTAAAATTCTTTGCCCCGGCGCGTATCAGTGATATGCCGCCGATGTCTATTTTCTCTATCACATCTTCCTGGCCAGCGCCCGACTGTACAGTTTCTTCAAACGGATACAAGTCTACAATAACCAGGTCAATTTCGGGTATCTCGTACTGTGCAAGTTGCTGTTCGTCGCTGTCAAAACTTCTGCGGGCCAAAATACCGCCAAATACCTTTGGATGGAGCGTTTTTACACGGCCACCCAGT
>JBDSIC010000489.1:0-15063 GCA_039918195.1 Mucilaginibacter sp. | reverse complement strand
TATTAAAAAGATATTTTATGAAAAAACTAACATATAAACCAATTTTAGCCTTTGTGCTTATTGGTTTGGGTATAACATCTTGCCAAAAAAAGTACGATGCCTCAAGTTATGCACCGGCTTTAAACATAGGCGGATTTACCAGCACTACTGAAATTGCGCCGTCAAATCTTATTGCCTACTGGTCCTTTAACGGTACCCTTAAAGATACCTTATCAGGCACTGCCGGCACAGGTACAGGCACTTCATTTACTACAGGCTTTAAAGGCCAGGCTTTGCAGGGCGGTACAGGTGCCTATGCGGTATCAACCACGCCTGATGCCGTGCAAAGCATGACAAGCTTTACCACAACAGCATGGATATATTCTGCCCAGTCTGTTGGCGCAACCGGGATAATTGATATTTCAAATGCTGATGAGTTTTGGGGTAACATGACTATTTTCTTTGAAAATGGATCAACCGCAGATAAAGGTGTATTAAAGGTGCATGTAAAAAATGATACCAAAGAAGCCTGGCTGGGGAATTATGATGTGCAAAATGCCTGGAACAAATGGATAAACATTGCGGTTACTTATGATGAAACCACGTCAAAATTTGTGATCTACGTAAATGGATCAAAATTGGCCGAACAGGTAGTTGCAGATTTTGGGGCTATCCACTTTAAAAAAGCCGGAAAAATGGCATTTGGTACATTGCATTTCCAAACAGATCCCAGCTTAACCTCTGCCACATCAAAACAAGACTGGGCAGGTTATTTATTAGGACAGATTGACGAGGTGAGGATATATAATAAAGCCTTATCAGCTAATGAAGTAGGGGCTTTGATCAAATTAGAAGGCCGGGGCAAATAATAAAATATAAGGTGTTTTGAATATTAGCTACCCACCTCAAAAGGGTGGGTAGCTTGTTTAAATTTGTGCTGATGATGACTATGAAGAAGCTGTATTTTTGTTTTGTTGCCTTGTTTATACTGGTATCCTGCGGTAAGGACAAAGGGACAACCCCTAAACCGGTTGACCCAACGCCTGATTCGTTTAGCTTTAGCGCGCTGAAGGTGAACGGCACATCCGCAGGGTTTACCTATAACAATATAGATCCCACACCCGAAATAAGGATATCTTTTTCTGAATCTTTAAGTAAAAGTTCAGTGGCGGGTAACATTACCTTCAAAAACGCGGCAGGTACAGCGGTTGCTTACAACGCTGCTTATGATGATGGCGATAAAACAGTTATCATTAAACCATCGGCAGCATTGCAGCCTATAACCAAGTACACTGTTGAGGTGGGCACGGGCCTCAAATCGACTAAGAATGGCAACTTGCTTTCGGGTGTAACTGTTCAGCTAATGACGGCTATTGATTCTGCCGACAAGTTCCCGGTCATATCAGATGCTTCCTTGCTGGACAAGGTACAGCGGCAAACGTTTAAATATTTTTGGGATTTTGGCCACCCCACAAGCGGTTTGGCGCGTGAGCGTAACTCATCGGGCGATGTGGTCACATCCGGCGGCTCAGGCTTTGGCATTATGGCCATTGTAACGGGGGTAAGCAGGGGCTATGTAACACGTCCGCAGGGGCTTGAGCGTATGCAAAAAATAGTAGGCTTCTTAAAAAATAATGCTGCAAAGTTTCATGGGGCTTTCCCGCACTGGCTAAATGGCGCTACAGGTGCCGTGGTGCCTTTCAGCCCTGATGATAACGGTGCCGACCTGGTAGAAACAGCTTATTTAATGGAGGGCCTGTTAACTGCGCGCCAGTATTTTACCGGCAGTGGGGCCGAAGCGGCATTAAGAAGTGATATTAATACTATTTGGGATGGTGTAGAATGGGATTGGTTCAGGCAGGGCACCCAAAATGTGTTGTACTGGCACTGGAGCCCCGACAAGGGCTGGGCCATTAACATGCAGATAAAGGGCTGGAACGAGGCATTGATCATATACGCTTTGGCCGCATCATCAAATACACATGCCATACCAAAAGCAGTTTACGAAAATGGCTGGGCCGGCAATGGCACTATGAAGAATGGCAGCAGTTATTACGGCGTGCAGCTACCTTTAGGGCCTGCACAGGGTGGGCCGTTATTTTTTGAGCATTACTCGTTTTTAGGTATCAACCCAAATGGATTGACCGATACCTACGCCAATTACGAAACACAAACCAAAGCACACACACTGATAAACCAAAAGTATTGCGTGGCCAACCCCAAAGCCTACAATGGCTATAGTGCCGATTGTTGGGGATTAACAGCCAGTGATATAAAAGGCGGCTATACTGCCAGTTCGCCAACTAACGATGTGGGATTTATTGCCCCAACGGCGGCTATATCATCATTACCTTATACGCCCGATGAAAGTATGAGGGCCTTAAAATTCTTTTATTATAAGCTGGGCGATAAACTTTGGGGCGAATACGGATTTTACGATGCCTTTAGCCTTAGCGAACCCTGGTTTGCCGACTCGTATTTGGCTATTGACCAGGGGCCGATCATCGTGATGATAGAAAATTACCGCACAGGCCTATTATGGGACCTGTTTATGAGTTGCCCTGAAGTGAAAGACGGGATGAAGGACCTCGGGTTCAGCAGTCCGCATTTATAACCGTTCTTGTCATGATTTTTATATGAAGAAACAACTATTAACCGGCCTGTTCATACTAACGGCTGCATACGGCTTTGCGCAAAATAAGGCATCTGCTAAAACAGAGACAGCCATTAAGCCTGTAGGTATTATTAAAAACCTGACAGACAGCGCCCTGCTTGATGTGGTACAGCGGCAAACATTCCGTTACTTTTGGGATTTTGCCCACCCGGTAAGCGGCCTTGCCCGCGAGCGCAGCAACGAAGCTTTTGATTACGGCGGCGAGGTGGTAACCACCGGCGGCTCGGGCTTTGGCATAATGGCCATGATAGTAGCTGTTGAGCGCAAGTGGATAAAACGCGAAGAGGCGGTTGACCGTATGCTGAAGATCGTTAAGTTTTTGCAAAAAGCCGATTCGTACCATGGTGTATTCCCGCACTGGCTTAACGGAGCTACGGGTAAAACCATTCCGTTCGGGCGCAAAGATGATGGCGGCGACCTCGTTGAAACATCTTTTTTATTCCAGGGAATAATTACAGCACATCAATATTATAATGGCGATGATCCTAAAGAAAGAGAACTGCGCAGCCGCATGGGCGGGCTGTGGGATGATGTAGAATGGGATTGGTACACACAGAGCGGGCGAGATAATCTCTACTGGCACTGGAGCCCCAATAATGGCTGGGCCATGAATTTCGCCATACGCGGATATAATGAGTGCCTGATCACTTATGTGCTGGCCGCTTCAGGCGAAAGATATACTGTTAAAGATAACATCTACCACAACGGCTGGGCGCAAAGCGACTTTTTCAAAAACGGAAAAACCTTTTATGGCATCAAGCTTCCGCTGGGGTTTGATTATGGCGGTCCGCTGTTTTTTACACACTATTCGTTTTTAGGGCTTGACCCTAAGGGATTGAAGGACCGCTACGCCGACTACTGGGAGCAAAATGTTAACCACACCCTTATCAACCGGGCCTACTGTGTTGATAATCCGAAGAAATTTAAGGGTTACGGCCCCAATTGCTGGGGCTTAACCGCCAGCGATAATCACGAAGGCTACAATGCGCACTCGCCCACTAATGATTTGGGGGTAATAACACCAACGGCGGCGTTATCTGCATTTCCTTACACGCCGCAATACTCGATGCAGGCCTTACGCCACTTCTACTATGATATGGGCGACAAGATATGGGGCGAGTATGGTTTTGTGGATTCCTTTAACGAAAGCAAGAACTGGTACGCCAAATCGTATTTAGCCATTGACCAGGGCCCTATAGTAGTGATGATAGAAAATTACCGCACCGGCCTGTTGTGGAAACTGTTTATGAGTTCGCCGCAGGTACAGGCAGGGTTAAAAAAACTGGACTTTGAAAGCACCGCAATAGTTAAATAATATGCGAAGGAATTGGTTATATATGGTCATACTGGTAAGCAATATTTTGCTGCTTGCTGAAGTTTCGCAGGCGCAGCAGCGTACCTATTGTAACCCTGTTAATATTGATTACGGCTACACCCCCATACCAAATTTTGCTACGGCCGGGAGGCACCGCGCTACTGCCGACCCGGTAATAGTAATGTATAAAGGCGATTACTACCTGTTCAGCACCAACCAGTGGGGTTATTGGTGGAGCAGCGATATGTACAACTGGAAGTTTGTGGCCCGCCACTTTTTGCGGCCCGAACATAAGGTGTATGATGACCTTTGCGCGCCCGCGGTTTGGGTGCAGGGCGATACGCTGATGGTTTTCGGCTCTACGTATTCAGATAACTTCCCGATATGGATGAGCACCAACCCGAAGGAGAACGAGTGGAAGGAAGCCATCCACAAATTTGAACCCGGTGGCTGGGACCCGGCGTTTTTTAGGGACGACGATGGTAAGCTGTATATGTACAATGGCAGCAGCAACCAGTTCCCGCTATATGGTGCCGAGGTTGACCCGGTTACTTTTCATTTAAAAGCGTACCGCAAAGAAATGTACCTGCTGCAACCCTGGAAGTACGGCTGGCAGCGTTTCGGCGAGAACATGGACAATATTTTTCTCGACCCCTTTATTGAGGGCGCGTGGATGACCAAAAACAACGGTAAATATTACTTGCAATACGGCGCGCCCGGTACCGAGTTTAGCGGCTATGCCGATGGGGTAGTGGTGGGCGATAACCCGCTGGGGCCGTTTACGCCGCAGCCCATGCCGTTTAGCTACAAGCCCGGCGGCTTTGCCCGCGGCGCGGGCCACGGCGCTACTTACCAGGATAAATGGAATAACTACTGGCATGTATCAACCATTGCCATATCAGTAAAAAATAATTTCGAGCGGCGCTTAGGTATATGGCCCGCTGGTTTTGATAAAGAGGGCGTGATGTATTGCAATACCGCCTTCGGCGATTACCCGATGTACCTGCCCGACAGTAAGGCCGACCATACTAAAAGTACATTCACCGGCTGGATGCTGCTAAACTATAATAAGCCGGTAACCGTGTCGTCCACACTCGGCGCGTATGCGGCTAACAATGCTGTTGATGAGGATATAAAAACCTACTGGAGTGCCGCTTCGGGCAATTCGGGCGAGTGGATACAAACAGACCTGGGCAATATAAGTACGGTGAATGCTGTTCAACTCAACTACGCCGACCAGGACGCGGAGTTTTTAGGTAAGGCAGAAGGCATCTATCACCAATATAAATTATTTTATTCAACTGATAACAAAAGCTGGAAAATACTGACCGACAAAAGCGCCAATAAAACCGATGTGCCGCACGATTACATCGAACTGGCATCACCCGTAAAGGCACGCTATATAAAACTGGTAAACGTGCACATGCCTACCGGTAAATTTGCTATAAGCGGGCTGCGGGTATTTGGTAAAGGCGATGGCGCAAAGCCTGACGCGGTAAAAGAGTTTGTGGTACTGCGCACCGAAAAAGACAAGCGCGATGCCTGGATAAAATGGCAGCCGGTAGATAATGCCTATGCTTACAACATTTACACCGGCGTAGCACCCGATAAGCTATACAACTGCATGATGGTGCACAACACTAACCAATATTTTTTTAAGGCGATGGACAAAGACCTGCCTTACTATTTTACCATTGAAGCAATAAATGAGAATGGGGTGTCGCAGCGTACGCCGGTAATGAAGTCGGAATAAAACCTAATTATAAACTAAGTACTATGAAATTATATAAAATAGTTATCGCAGCATGTTTGGCAGTATCGGTTTCCGGCGCAACAGCCCAAATCAAGCCCAATGCCAAAATGGATAATTACATTAAAGTCCTGATGGCTAAAATGACACTGGACGAAAAGATAGGTCAGCTGAATTTACCCTCGATAGGCTTTGACGTAACCGGGCCGTTATTAAGCAAAGGCGTTGAAGAAAAGATACAAAAAGGCCAGGTCGGTGGGGTATTTAACACGTATACCCCGGTTGCTGTACGTAAGCTACAGGAACTGGCGCTAACCAAAACACGCTTAAAGATCCCTTTATTATTTGGGTATGATGTGATACACGGGCACCGCACGATCTTCCCGGTACCATTGGGTATGGCAGCTACCTGGGATATGCCGCTGATACAAAAAACCGCGCGTGCTGCGGCTGTTGAAGCGACAGCCGACGGCCTGAACTGGGTGTTTTCGCCAATGGTGGATATTGCCCGCGACCCGCGCTGGGGCCGCGTGTCTGAAGGTGCCGGAGAAGATACCTGGCTGGGTATGCAAATTGCCAAAGCGATGGTAACCGGTTACCAGGGCGATGACCTGCGTAAAGAGGATGCCGTACTGGCCTGTGTAAAACACTTTGCCCTGTACGGCGCTGTCGAAAGCGGCCGTGATTATAATGTGGTGGATATGAGCGAGCGTAAAATGCTGGAAACCTACCTGCCGCCGTATAAAGCCGCGGTAGATGCAGGGGTGGCTACTGTAATGAGTTCTTTCAATGAAATAAATGGCGTGCCGGCGGCAGCTAATCGCTGGCTGCTTACCGACCTGCTGCGAAAAAAATGGGGCTTCAATGGCATGGTAGCAACCGATTATACCGCCATTATGGAGCTGGTTAACCACGGCGTAGGCGATTCATCCGAAGTGGCCAAAAAGGCTTTGGTTGCCGGCAATGATATGGATATGGTGAGCGAATTGTACTTAACCGAATTGAAAAGATTGGTGGTGGCAAAAAAACTGGATGTAGCAGTTATTGACCTTGCCTGCCGCCGGGTGCTCGAAGCTAAATACAGGCTGGGTTTGTTTGATGATCCATACCGCAACATCAGCGAAGCCCGCGCCGCGAAGGAAATGATGAGTGCCGATAAGATGGCGCTGGCTAAAGAGGCCGCGCTGAAAAGCATCGTACTGTTAAAAAATGACAACAGTACGCTGCCTTTAACAACCGGTCAAAAAATAGCCTTTGTCGGCCCATTTATAAACGACCAGCGTAACCTGGTAGGCAACTGGAGTGGCGCCGGCGATCCTAAAAAGGCTGTTAGCCTATGGAGCGCCTTGCAGATGCAATACCCGTCAAATAAATTTACTTACAGCAAAGGCTGCAACGTACTGGACGATGAAGCACTGATAAAAAAACTGAACCCGCATGGTGCCGAAATTGTACCGGACACCAAATCTCCGGATGAGTTGATCAAAGACGCGGTTGACAAGGCAAAAGACGCTGATGTAGTAGTAGCATTTGTAGGCGAGCCATTTGGTATGACCGGTGAAGCTGCCAGCCGCAGCGATATAAGCTTGCCTGCCAACCAGCAAAATTTATTAAAAGCTTTAAAGGCTACGGGCAAACCCGTTGTGTTAGTATTGATGAACGGCCGCCCGTTAACCCTGCAATGGGAAAATGATAATATGGCCGCCATTGTAGAAACCTGGTATGGAGGCACCCGCGCAGGTGATGCTATTGCTGATGTATTATTTGGCAAGTATAACCCGAGTGGTAAGCTAACCATGACCTTCCCGCGCAGTGTAGGGCAGATACCTATTTACTATAATGCAAAAAACACAGGTCGCCCGATGAGCGACGAAAAATACACGTCGAAATATTTAGATGTGCCTAATACGCCTTTGTATCCGTTTGGGCATGGCTTAAGCTACAGTACATTTGCTTATGGCGATATCACCTTAAATAAAATAGCCATTAATACCGCCGGTACGTTGCAGGCTACGGTGAACGTGCGCAATAACGGCAAATGGGATGGCGAAGAAACGGTACAGCTATATATACGTGATATGGCAGGTTCAGTGACAAGGCCGTTAAAGGAGTTGAAAGGCTTTCAAAAGGTATTCCTTAAAGTTGGCGAAAGCCGCGATATAACCTTCACCATCAGCGCGGCTGATCTGAAGTTTTACGATATAAACATGAAATACAGCAATGAACCCGGCGATTATCAATTATTTATAGGCGGTAGCTCACAGGATGTTAAAGAAGCAGCGTTTAAATTACTGTGATTTAACCTGTGATTGGTTTAAATTGAGAAGGTGCCCCGCTATGACGGGGTATTTTTTGTTTCAGGTTGCCTGGAAAGTCTTATCAAAAAA
The DNA here is from genome assembly GCA_039918195.1 of Mucilaginibacter sp. GTDB lineage: Bacteria > Bacteroidota > Bacteroidia > Sphingobacteriales > Sphingobacteriaceae > Mucilaginibacter. The sequence goes on along the minus strand of JBDSIC010000489.1, from coordinate 6,958 downwards.
TACATTATATTTGTTATACAGCGTTTATAGCATGTATCTTTAAAGATAGTACAATGACTACAGTAATAATTGAGTTGCCTGATAGTGCCACTTCAGCCATATCGGCATTGGTAAAAAAAGCAAAAGCGGCGGGAGGTTTGGTACACATTGAATCAGACGACGACTTATGCGCCGATGAGTTTGAATTACTGAAAGAGTCGTACAAAGAAGCTTTGTCAATAAAGGATGGCACCCAAAAGGTCATCCCCGCGTCTGAATTATGGAATGACTAATACGGTATTTGTTTCCAAAGTATTTCAAAGAGAAGTAAAGCCTTTAGCTAAGAAATACCACACGCTTAAAGACTCCGTAAATACATTAATTGAAAAGCTAAAGCATGACCCATTTATAGGGACACCGTATGGTAGCGATATTTATAAAATCAGGTTGGCAGATGAAAGTAAAGGAAGTGGCAAACGCGGTGGTTTGAGGGTAATGTATTATCACCTTAATAAAACGGAGCAAGGCATCGATATTTTACTTATGTCGATATATAACAAAGCAGATAAAGCAACTATAAAAAAGCAGGAAGCGCTGCAAATATTGAGTAATATTTTAAAAGAGCACAATAATCCGGGTATATAAAAGCCATAGCTTTACTTTTGTACTGATGAAGTTCTACATAAAAAATATGGTTTGCGCCCGCTGTAAAATGGTGGTGAACACTGAGCTTGAAAAGGCCGGTATGCAGCCCTTATCCATAGAGCTTGGCGAGGTGGAAGTGGCCGGCGAGCCATCTGCAGAAAAAATAAAAGAACTTAGCGCCAGCTTGCAGGCACTTGGTTTTGAAATTATTGATGACCGTAAAAGCCGGATGATAGAAAAGGTGAAGAATGCCATTGTCACCCTGATACACCATACAGAGGAAGGCAGCAATATCAACCTGTCAGATCATATCGCCCAACAGGTGAATTACGATTATACCTACGTCAGTAACCTGTTTTCGGAAGTGGAGGGTACTACCATCGAGAAATACTTCATCGCCCAAAAAATAGAAAAGGTAAAGGAACTGCTGCGGTATGATGAGCTTACCCTTTCAGAGATTGCCGGTAAACTGGGTTATAGCAGCGTGGCCTATTTATCAAACCAGTTTAAAAAGCAAACCGGGTTAACGCCATCCTTCTTCAAGGCGCAAAAGCAGCATAACCGGGTAAATATCGAAGACCTGTAAATCTTACAACTCATTCCCAAAATAGTATAACATCCCGGCGGCGTGTTAGGCTTACCTTTGTTTTATAAATTAGTAAGATAATGACACATACCTATAATATTAGCGGGATGACATGCACAGGGTGCCAGGCAAAGGTACACGGCCTGCTATCTAAAATACCGGGGGTTACACAGGTAGATGTAAACCTTGAAAAAGGCAGCGCTGACATCTCTATGAGTGAGCATATAGCTACTTCAACGCTGCAAAACGCGCTAAAAGATTACCCTAAATACCAGCTTACAGAAGATACCCATTCGCAGCATGTTATGATGCCGGCATTTGATAATGCGGTGGATAACCGGTCGTGGTTTGCCACCTATAAACCGATACTGCTGATATTTGGTTATGTAACAGTGATAGCTATTTTTGCAGCAACCTATAACGGCGGGTTTAACTGGATGAAAGGTATGACCACTTTTATGGCCGGCTTTTTCCTGACGTTCTCGTTTTTTAAAATGCTGGACCTGCAGGGCTTTGCCGATAGTTATTCCACCTACGATATTGTCGCCAAAAAATTCAGGGGATGGGGGTATATCTACGCTTTCATCGAGTTGTTATTGGGTTTGGCCTACGCGATTGACTTCCAGCCATTGGTAACAAATATCCTCACTTTTACGGTAATGACGGTCAGCATCATCGGCGTATTACAAAGCGTACTGAATAAGCAAAAGATACAATGTGCCTGCCTCGGCGCGGTATTTAACCTGCCCATGAGCACGGTAACCATTATTGAAGATGCTTTAATGATAGCAATGAGCGGAATCAGCATTGCCCTTATGATATAACACTACTTAACCCTAAAGATATATAGCCATGAAAAATAAGATAATAGCTGCGTGTATAGCGGTACTATTCGCCCTGCCCGCATTTGCGCAGCACGAGAATCATCAGCAAACAGAAAATAAGCCTGCAAAAAAGGATACGATCATAAAAAAACAGGCTGATAAACCGCATATCCACACCGATACCATGAAAATGGACCACGATAAAATGGATATGAAAATGGATCATGATCATATGAATATGGACATGAAAGGAGATACAGCGCCGAAGTCGGGCGCGGTACACCAGGGTCATGACCAACCGGGTATGACAAATTCATATTCCCTATCCCTGCCCATGACGCGCAATGGTTCGGGCACCTCGTGGATGCCTGATAATATGCCCATGTATATGCTGGCCGTACCAACTAAAAACGGCGCGTGGATGTTTCACGGCAGTGTTTTTTTACGTTATAACAACCAGCAGCTTAACGGCAAAACATCACGCAGCGGCGAACAATTTGATGCGCCCAACTGGTTTATGGCCATGTATAACCGGCAGATAGGCAAAAATGGGTTGCTTAATATCAGCGCCATGTTAAGCGCGGATCCGCTGACGGTAACCGAAAGAGGTTATCCATTGTTATTCCAGTCGGGCGAGAGCTATAAGGGCCAAAGCCTGGTTGACCGCCAGCACCCGCACGACCTGTTTTCGGGTCTTACCATTGGCTATACCCAGCGGTTAAGCAAAAAAATTGATGTGTTCGGGTACTTTGGCTACCCCGGCGAGCCGGCACTGGGCGCGCCCGCATTTATGCACCGTATTATTGCCATGAACGATCCCGACGCACCGCTGGGCCACCATTGGCAGGATGCTACGCATATTACCTACGGCGTGGCTACGCTGGGTGTGCGGCTGGATAAGTTTAAAGTAGAAGGCTCGGCATTTACAGGCCGCGAGCCTGACGAGCACCGCTACGATTTTGATAAAATGCGGTTTGACAGCTACTCGTGGCGCACTTCATATAACCCTAATGACAGCTGGGCTTTGCAGGTATCGCAGGCTTATATTAAAAGCCCAGAAATGCTGCACCCCGGTGAGAATATTTGGCGTTACAGTGCATCGGCTTTGTACGCATCAAAAGCTACCGGCAATGGCAAATATTTTACCGGCTCGCTGATATGGGGGATGAATGATGTGGATGGCACCGATGAACATTCGTTTTTGGCCGAAGGCACCAGTCAGCTAAGCAGGCAGGCCATATATGGCAGGTATGAGTTTGTGCAAAAATCGGCACATGAATTAGCGCTTGACGGGCAGTTTGGCGATGCTTTGTTCAATGTACAGAAACTTACGCTGGGCACTAATCGTAAATTATTTAAAGCCGGCCCTGTTGAATTTGTGGGCGGTGTACAGGCATCAGTGAATATTACGCCCAAAAAACTGCAATATTTATACGGCGATGCACCGGTTAGCGGGCAGATATACATCCAAATACGGCCGGTTTTAATGAAACATCATTAAAAACACTAAATCACGTATTTATTAACAAAAGATAATTGTAATGTAAATGTGACATGATTATATTAGTAACAAATTTGTTACCAGTTAAGCATGTCGCGAAGAGTAACCCGGGGGAAGCATTGGGCTGTATTTATATTTTTAGTTGTTTTGGCGCTTTTTAGTGCCGAGTGGGGTTACCGTATTTTTATAAAAAGAAAGTTTGACAAGATAATAGCCCTTGAACTGGAAGAGGTGCCTTGCAATTACCGCGTTAGCGCATCTGTGCATGTAGAAAATGATAGTAAATATGGTGAGCACCCCAAAGCCAACCATACCTGTTGGTTTACAAATGTTACTAACGGCAAGGTTACAAAGGGCACAACCATATTTGTATCAAACAACGATAAACTTGATGGCCGGGCGACCCTTAGCGAGTATAAAAAAGCGGAGTATAAGATACTGGCCTTTGGCGACTCATATACCCACTGGAACCAGGATGGCGATACCTGGCCAGATATTTTACAAAAAAACCTGAATGCCTTAAAAGGTAAAAATGTAGTGGTGCTAAACTATGCGCGCGGCGCGTATGGTTTGTTGCAAATGCTTGACCTTGCTGCCGACAAAGTAGATGAATTAAAGCCTGACATGGTCATATTCTCTGTAGGGCGGGGCAATATCGCAAATGACCGGTGGTGGAGTTATGAAACCAAACAGGATGATTATACCCGCTGGATATTATCGTCAAAAAATGGTGAAGGTAATGCCTACTGGTATACCAATGATTTGGCGCAGGTTACCGCAGGCACTACTGCCCAATGGTGCGAAAAACAAATAGAATCGCCCGATCCTAATGACCCGGTGCTAAAAAAAGCAAACGCGCAGTTTTTGGCTATGAATGAAAAGAAGGTAAAACAGCAATACTATATCCCTTTATTTTCTTGGGATCATTCTTATTTGCTTAACCGTATATGCGGCAAATCGCAATTCCCCTCAAAGGGTTTTATACCTCAGCTAAAAGTAAATGACTTTGGCGCTGATGTAAAAACAGCAAACAATATAAAAAGAATAAAGGCGGCTAAGGTGCCTGTTATGATGGTGTATATACCATCAATAGAAGAAATAAAAAATAAGCGGGATAGTATTTATTACGACAAGCATAAGCAGGAGTTGCTGGTAAGCTTAGAAAAAAGAATAGGCAAACCGTTCCATTTTATACAAAGGGAATATACCTGCGCCCTGCCCGAAGTAATTGATCTGCGCCCTTTCGACCTGCACCCTAACCACGACGGGCTGCAGTTTTATGCCAATGCCATTACCCCCATGGTGTTGGAGGAAATAGCGGTGAACGGCCACAGCCTTAAAAAATAAACCCCTTATTCCACGGACCTTTTATTTAATAGTGAGAGGGGAACTATTATTATCGATGCTTCGCATACTTAATAATTAATGATGCAGTTTTAGCCGATGCCCCCGGCTCGCCCATCTTTTCATCCAGGCCATCATAACTATCCAGCATTTTTTGGCGATAGGCTTGGTCATTCAGTATGCGGTCAATTTCGGCGGCTATGGTGGTTGGGGTGCAATCCTGTTGTATCAATTCCTTCACTATCGGTTTATCAACAATAAGGTTTACCAGCGATATGAATTTTATTTTTACCAGCATACGTGCTATGGCTATGGTAACGGTATTGCCTTTATACACCACTACCTGCGGTACATTAAACAAAGCTGTTTCCAGTGTAGCTGTACCCGATGCTATTACTGCAGCATCGGCATGGGTTAGCAGGTCGTAGGTAGCGTTGAATATTACAGGGACATCCTGCCCGCCTAAATATTGTTCATAATAATTTATATCGAATGATGGCGCGCCTGCTATCACCAGTTGATGCTGCGGGAATTTTTCTTTTATGGCGAGCATGTCCGGCAGCAGGTAATTTATCTCTTGCTTGCGGCTTCCGGGTAATAACGCTATTATTGGTTTGCCGGCTAAGTTATTTTTTTTCAGAAAATCCAAATTGGGTTTAAAAGCCGATATCGCATCAAGCAGTGGGTTACCCACGTAGTCCACCTGCATGCCCCATTGCTTATAAAAATCTACCTCGAACGGAAGTATACAGAACATATGGTCGACAATCTTTTTTATTTTTAGTACTCGTTTCTGGTTCCAGGCCCAAACTTTTGGCGATATATAGTAACACACTAACAGGCCGCTGGCTTTGGCAAATGCGGCGATCTTTAAGTTGAAGCCGGGAAAATCTATCAGTACTAACACATCAGGCTGCCAGTCGAGGATATCCTTTTTGCATTGTTTCAGGTTTTTTAATATCGTTCTTAAATTAAACGCCACTTCCACAAAACCCATAAAAGCCATGTCGGCATAATGCTTTACCAACGTGCCGCCTTCAGCCCGCATCAAGTCGCCGCCAAAGTAGCGGAACTCCGCCCCGGCATCCTGCTCTTTAAGCGCCTTCACCAAGTTAGCGCCATGGAGGTCGCCCGATGCTTCGCCTGCTACCAGGTAGTACTTCATTAGGCTAATATGGATTTAAGTGTATTCATGTGCTTAGTGGTTAAACTTCCAGCCGTTTAATACCGATATAGCATGGTGTGCCGTCATATCAAACTGTACCGGCACAACTGATACATAGCCGTTATCCAATGCCCAGTTATCCGTGTCCTCACCCTGGTCGTTCAGTTGGAATACCCCTGTTAGCCAGTAGTAAGGGCGTTTGTGCGGGTCAATACGCTCGTCAAATTCCTCGGCCCATTTGGCGTTGGCCTGGCGGCATATTTTTATACCCTTTAGATTTTCTGCTGCCGGGAAGTTTACGTTAAGTAACGTCGCAGCCGGCAAACCGTTCGCTAATACCTGCAACGCAATTTCTTTTACATATTTGGCACAAGGCTTAAAATTGGCTTGCAGTGTATAATCATCCAGCGAAAAACCAATAGACGGGATCCCCTCTATAGCCCCTTCAACAGCCGCCGACATAGTGCCCGAATACAACACATTGATAGAATTATTTAAACCGTGGTTGATACCCGAAACACACAAGTCGGGTTTTTTGCCTTTAAACACCAGGTTAACGGCCAGTTTAACACAGTCAACCGGCGTACCCGAGCATTTGTACATTTCTATGCCGTCGTATAGTTCTACCTTATCAAACCGCAGCGGTTTGCCTATGGTAATGGCATGGCCCATACCCGATTGCGGGCTGTCGGGCGCTACTACCACTACGCGGCCTATCTCTTTTACGGCATCTATCAGCGCTTTAATACCCGGCGCGGTGATGCCATCGTCATTTACAACCAGTATGGTTGGCCTTGCTTTATTCATGCTGCAAAACTACTAATTTTTACTCACCCCCTGCCCCCTCTCTGCTTGCGTAAAGAGGGGAGGATATCTAATTTTTCCCCGCCCCTCTCTACAAAGTAGAGAGGGGT
>JBDSIC010000488.1:0-3439 GCA_039918195.1 Mucilaginibacter sp. | reverse complement strand
AACTGGTGCCAAAATTCTGCAGTGTGCCAAAATGTTCACGGGGGTGTTCCAAAATGTTCACAGAGTGTTCACGGTGTTCCAGCCACAAAAAATGAACACTATGGAACACCGGTCATCACATTGCAACATAATACCGTGCTAACCGCTAATCCAAAAACTTTTTAGATATTTAGTACTTACACCATTGCATGAGCATACAACACGCCAAAAAGGACGGCAAAAAATACCTTAACACTATTCCTACCAACGAGGCGAGCTTGGATAAAATGCTGCCGATACTAAAACAGTACATACAAAACAAGGCCGAGAATACTCCGAAGAAAAAGTTAGGCCCCTTTAAAACCGACACCACTGTTTACCAAACACCACCGGCCGGCGGCTTAAGAATAACCTGGGTCGGCCACTCCAGCCTGCTGATAGAGGTTGACGGCAAACGCATCCTTACCGACCCGGTGTGGAGCGACAGGGTATCCTTCTCGCAGGTCATTGGCCCCAAAAGATTTTTTAAACCGCCCATTGCATTAACAGACTTGCCGCCGCTGGATGCCATCATCCAGTCGCACGACCATTACGACCACCTGGATGAAGCTACCGTAAAATATTTTGCCGGTAAAAACATACCTTTTTACTGCTCGGAAGGGGTAGGGCAGCACCTGGAAAAATGGGGTGTTAAACCAAACTTAATTACCGAACTGAACTGGGGCGACAGCGCCCCTATCGGCGGCGATATAAAAATAACCGCTACGCCGGCAAGGCACTTTTCAGGTCGCGGCCTATTTAACCGTAACCAAACGCTGTGGTCGTCGTGGGTAATAAAAGGGCCGCAGCACAATATATTCTTCGGTGCCGATTCAGGTACAACACCCGATTTTAAAGCTATAGGGGATGCCTACGGCCCGTTCGACCTTACGATGCTGGAAGTAGGTGCCTACGGGCAATACTGGCCCGATATACACATGGGGCCGGACAATGCAACTAACGCCCACCTCGCCCTAAAAGGCAAACTTATGATGCCGATACACTGGGGCACATTCAACCTCGCCCCACATGCCTGGTTTGAGCCTGCCGAGAGGTTGCTTGGCCTTGCAAAAGATAAAGGAATCGATTTATTTATGCCCCGTCCAGGTACGCCCACTGTGGTAAATGGTACTTATAATTCGCTATGGTGGCGGCAGTATTTAAGTGAGTAATGCTATTTTAAAACACTAAGCAGGTTGCCATCTTCATCAAAGCAAAAAACATACTTTTTTAATATTCTGACGCCGGTACTATCTGCTGCTTTAAATTGGTGTTCAATCTTATAACCTACAAACTCGGGTTCAATTACGCCGGCTACACTATCGCGTTTGCGCTTAAAATACGCTTGCCGGCTATCGTAAAACCCGCTTTCCTCTCGTTGTTTGAACAGCTTAAAATTTTCGCCCATTTCCCTGAAACGTACTGCCTCAACTTCGGTTACCGAATCGTCAAACTGCAGGTATATTTTATTATTGCGGTACGATTGCACAATGCTATCCAGCCCGCTAAAGCTCACCGGCTCGTAGTGCGATGCGTGGTTTAAATGTTTAATAAGATAATTTTGAGCGTTGAGTTTTACGGTTTTATAAAGGGTAGGTTTGCCCGGCCCGGTACATGCCGCGCAAAAAACAAACAGGAAGAATATATAATTTGATTCCTTAATACTGCAATATAATGATTTTAGGTGAAAGGCCATCAAGCTGCCTGCACTTATTAAACTTAAGATCTTTGTAAGTGAATTTTATAATACATGTGCGAGTTGTATCATTATCTGTTAATTCATCGACATGCTTTAACAGTATAGGTAAAGCTGCGTATTGGTATAACTGGTAAGTTTTTAACGCGCCGCCCGAAAAACCTCTTTCTACCCTATATTCTACTTTATATTCACCCAATTCCCATTCTTTTTCAATGGTTACTATGCCCATCATCCCAATATAAAAGGTAAGTACGGCTAATACAGCAGCTGAAGTGCCTGTGTAAGCAAGCGTGTCTTGTATACTAGTGTGTTTTTTGAGCATATACAGGGCTAGTAAACAGGTGCACATCAAGTAAAAAATAATACCCAGGCCATTCATTAAATAATAATATCCAAAAATAGCAGGAAGAAATAGTGCAATTGAACTAAAAAGTATGATTTTAATAGTGGTTTTTGAGAAATAGGATTTTAGTAAGAATGCGGCCAATGGAATGGTGCAAAACAAAAAGAAAAATACTTTATGCTGAAATAACCAATACATCGATCTGTAATAGGAGGGTAATGTAGCTATTTTTTTTTGTGATATCCTTAAAGGTGTATAGTAAATCAATCCGGCAATGGTGATAACGAATAGAAAGTGTATTAAGATCCAGGAGTATTCGGCATCGGGGAGAATCCGCGCAAATTGGCACTCAATGTTGTGTTTAATGAGTTTATTGGTCAGGCGAGTTTCATATCCTTAATAATTACTTAATTCATACAGGTAAAAGGTTAAATTTGCCTGCAAAATATATACCATCCCTTTGGACAGAACACTTATTATAGGAACACGCGGAAGCGAACTGGCGCTATGGCAGGCTAATTTTGTAAAAGACAGCCTGGCTGCCATTAACGTAAAGGCCGACTTAAAGATCATTAAAACGCAGGGCGACCGCATACTTAATTTGAGTTTTGACAAGTTGGAAGGCAAGGGCTTTTTCACCAAAGAGCTGGAAGAAGAACTGCTTGCCGGCACCATCGATATCGCTGTACACTCGCACAAGGATCTGCCGACTGAGAACCCGCCTGGATTAATTATTGCCGCGGTGTCTGAACGTGAGGATCCTTCCGAACTGCTTATTATACTAAAGGATTGTGTGGATGTTCGCCAAAAGCTGTCGGTAAAATATGGCGGTATGGTAGGCACCTCGTCAAACAGGCGCAAGGCACAGCTGCTGGCCGTACGCCCCGACCTGGAAATTGACGACCTGCGCGGCAACGTACCCACCCGCATAAACAAACTGCGCGATGAGGACTACGACGCCATTATGCTGGCAAAAGCCGGCGTTAGCCGTTTAGGTATCGACCTGAGCGAGTTTCATGTAGAAGAGTTAACACCAACCGAATTGGTGCCTGCCCCCGCACAGGGTGTGCTGGCCATACAGGTGCGCGAAAGTGATACCGAGATATATAATACACTGCAAGCCCTGAACCATGCCGATGTAGCCGAACAACTGGCTGTTGAGCGTACGGTGCTTAAGCTATTTGGCGGTGGCTGCCACCTGCCTTTGGGCGTGTATTGCCGTAAGGATGATGATAAATTCCAGGTGTTTACATCTAAAGCAGAAACCGGCGAAGGCTTCCCCGACCGTTTGTTTTTGGAGGCTGATACTACCGAAGGGCTTGCCGAAAAGGTAGTTGCCAAATTTGACAAATCGCGCAAATTGCCCGAAAAGGTTTTTA
>JBDSIC010000487.1:0-5589 GCA_039918195.1 Mucilaginibacter sp. | reverse complement strand
GGATACGTAAAGGACGGCACAGCAGATTATACCACCTACCTGCAGGCGGCCTTAAAACAATATAGAACTATATTGATGCCTGATTTTCCGGTGATGGTGAATGACAGCGGGCTTGTATTAAGCAGTGGCCAAACTTTAATATTCAATACCAATTCAACATTAAAACTAAAAGCAAGCGCCTTAGATACTTACGATATATTGCGTATCCATCATGTAGAAAATGTTACGATTTATTTCCCGGTTATTTATGGCGATAAGAACGAACACTTGGGTAATGAGGGGCAGTGGGGTATGGGTATCGCTATCCGGGCATCAAAAAATGTCACCATTGTTCAGCCAAAAATATACAGTTGCTGGGGCGATGGCATTTATATCGGGCAGCTCAAGCATATCCCGGCAGAGAATATAATTATTTATGAACCCTTGCTGGATGATAACCGCCGCAACGGGCTATCGGTAACCGCGGTAAATGGGTTAACCATCAACGGCGGGGTAGTAGCCAACTCAAACGGGCAAATGCCAATGAGTGGTATCGATATCGAACCTAACTTCGCTGATGATGTGATCGATAATATCAGCATAAACAATACAGTTACCTATAATCATCCCAAATATGGTATCGTAGTTTCGCTTCAAAAGCTGGCGGGCCGTAAGCAGGGCGCATCCAACATTAAAATAGATGGGCATACAGATGAATATTCTGGTAATGCCCTGGCTATTATCGGCAAACCAAATGAAGCTGTACTGACCGGCAGCATAAACGTGGCCAATTCAGTTTGGCTAAACAATAAACTGGGTGGTTTAAAATTGCCCGTACGTAATTATGGTATCCCGGTGCGGCTGGTTAAGAATGCCTACGGCAGTGATAAAGAGACAGAAAAGGTAATATCAGCCTTAAAAAAGCAGGTAAACATTACGTTATCGCAGTAATTTACAATAGCTTCATTTTAAATGTACACTACCGTTAAGTTGATTGCCAATATTTGTTCATTATGGTATCTGTAATTACTGCGGCGTATAATTGTGAGGCGTTTATTGAGCAAACGATAAGATCTGTACAGGCTCAAACACACCCTGATTGGGAAATGATAATTATTGATGACAAATCAACCGATGGTACAGTTGGCATCGTTAAAAAAATGGCTGCGGCTGATAACCGTATCATACTGCTGCAAAACAGCGAAAATATAGGCCCGGCAAAAACACGTAACCGTGGTATCGAAATATGCACCGGCAGGTACATCGCTTTTTTAGATGGCGATGATATATGGATGCCCGATTTTTTATCCATATCCGTAAGCCACATGCGGAAACACCAGTACCCGTTTGTATTCTCATCATACAAGCGTCTTGACGAGAATTTACAGCCTTTGTATAAAGATTTTATAGTCCCAAAAAGGGTGACTTACCGCAGTTTGCTTAAAACCTGCCCTATATCATGCCTTACTGTTGTACTGGATGTGTGGGCTATTGGCAAGCACTACATGCCTGATATTCCTAAACGGCAGGACTATGGTTTGTGGCTGTCTATATTAAAAACAACGCCATACGCTTTTGGCATAAAGCAGCCTTTGGCTATTTACCGTATTCGTAAAAGCTCGCTGTCGCGCAATAAATACCAGGCCATGCTGTACGTATGGAAGGTGTACCGCGAAGTTGAAAAGCTGAATGTATTATATTCCGCTTACCTTATGCTTAATTATTCTGTTAACGGCATGATCAAATACGCCCGGTGAAGAAGGTATTGGTTACCGGTTACACAGGCTTTATCGGGGTAAACCTAACCGCTTATTTAAAGCAGCAAGGTTTACACGTTATTGGTATGGGGCGTAGTAAACCAACAGGTTTTACCTTTGATCAGTATACATATGATGAACTGCCGGGTATTAATAATTACGATACGGTTATACACCTGGCAGGTAAAGCACACGACCTGAAAAATGCAAGAAATGCCGACGCATATTTTGAAGCGAATACCCATCTTACCATCCGCATATTCGATGAGTTTATCGTTTCAAAAGCAGCAGACTTTATTTATTTAAGCAGTGTAAAAGCGGCAGCAGATACAGTAGAGGGCATATTGCTGGAAACAGATACCCCTGCACCGTTAACCCCTTACGGCATATCCAAGCTAAAAGCCGAAGAGTATTTACTCAGCAAAAAATTACCCGAAGGCAAGCGGCTATTTATTTTAAGGCCCTGCCTGGTACACGGTCCCGGTAATAAAGGGAACCTTAACCTGTTGTATCAGTTGGTAAAAAAAGGTGTGCCATACCCTTTGGCTGCGTTTAACAATAAGCGTTCGTTATTATCCATACAAAACCTGCTGTTCATTATACAGGCCTTACTTAATAATGCAACTATTAAAAGCGGCATTTACCACGTTGCCGATGATGAGCCGCTGGCTACAAATGAAATGATAGACATTATGGCTGAAGCCTTGCAGTTGAAGCCGCGTAAATGGCATTTTAACCCTGCATTGGTTAACGCACTGGCATTAGCGGGAGATAAGCTGCATTTGCCATTCAATACCACCCGCCTGCAAAAACTGACAGAGAGTTACGTAGTAGGCAATGGCAAGATAAAGCAGGCTATCGGCACCAAAACTTTACCGGTTACTGCGCGCGAAGGTTTATTGTATACCACTTTAAATTTATAGGCAGATGTTATACGGAGTACTAACCCTGCTTTTAATAGGAACCATCCTTGTTTATTTCCGCATAGCGCGGCGCTTTAATATTGTTGATGTGCCTAACCACCGCAGTTCACATACACGGGCAACTATCCGCGGAGCAGGTGTCATCTTTCCGTTGTCCGTTGTTTTTTGCTCAGTGTTATTCGGAGGTATTAACCCTTTACTAATTATCGCCTTGTGTGCAATAAGTATGGTAAGTTTTGCCGATGACATAAAACCGCAGCAAGCGGGTATACGGTTTGCCATACATATATTAGCTGTTACGCTGGCTATGTATGTTTTAAATGTGTATGTGCTGTGGCCTGTATGGATAATTGTATTTGCCTATATTATTGCTTTAGGCCTGGTAAATGCCTTTAATTTTATGGATGGCATAAACGGAATTACGGGTGTTTATTCACTGGTGGCCCTGTTGTCTATGTGGTACATCAATCATAGTATTAACACTTTTACCGGTGATGCCTCCTTGTTGTGCCCGGCTATAGCATGTATCGTTTTCCTGTACTTTAATTTTCGTAAAAAGGCGCTATGCTTTGCCGGCGATGTTGGCGCGGTAGCCATTGCCTTTTGGCTTATTGTGCTATCCATCCTCATCATTAATAAAACGCACAGCTATAAATACCTGTTCATATTCAGCGTGTATAGCGTTGATATGGTATTCACTTTAATAAAGCGCATTATACTAAGGCAAAACCCACTGCAGCCCCACCGTTTACATATATACCAGTTGCTGGTAAGCAATGGCGGCTATTCGCACCTTAAGGTAGCCCTGCTTTATGGCCTGCTGCAATTATTCATTAATATTTTTCTCTTTACCACCGATCTTTCATTTGGCTTTTACCTGTTTTTTATTGTTTTAGCAGGCTGCGCGTTCTACCTGTTTTTTGAGCGGAGGTACCGGGTAAAACAGGCCATCAGCATAAAATAAATTTACAAAGGCGGACATTCACAAACCGGCTAAAGTGCCCCGCGTGTTAAATTTTACATGTAATAGGACTAAAGTTTACAAAAAGTATTTATTGGTTTATTTAATCGTATTATCGGGGTATTATAATTAATAATGAGTTAATTATAGGTTATTATTCCTGCTCTACATTAGTAATGATCAATAAGTGATATGGCTTATTGGTCTCAATCATTACTAAACAGTCACTACCATGTACTTGTTATGCTCGAAGTTTTAAGGAAAGCCAAAACAGTTCCCCGTTGGATAATACTGTTTATCGACCTGTTTATTTCAGGGTGGGCATTTACACTGGCTTGCGTATTGATCAAGCATATAAACACGACAAAAATTTACAGTTGGGATTTTCTAACGCTTGTTTCGGTATACATCATCATATCAATGGCGGTGCTGGTTATTATGCAGATACATACTGGCCTTATCCGCTTTACCAACTCGCAAGATATGCTGCGTATTTTTACGGCGGTATTTATATGCAGCGTGGTTTTTTGGGGTGTGTATTCCCTTTTATTATCATCATACCTTAAATTCTCATCATCAGATATCATCCTGTTACTACTGGTGAGTTTTTTTATGAAAAGCTCCGCCATGATATTGCTCCGTACAGCCGTACGTAGTATATATTTTTATATAAAGCACCATTCATCAGCCAGTAAAAAAACAGTACTTATTTATGGTACCAGTCACAATTCGCTGTTGCTTAAACAAGCGCTGGAAGCAACCCAAACCGGTAATTTTTATGTGGCCGGGTTTGTGGAGATCAACAATAAAAAGATAAATAAATACATTGAGCAGCGCAAGGTATACCCCTTGTCAGCACTTGAAACCATCACGAGCAGGCATAATGTCGAGCGACTTATCATAGCAGACGGTAAACTGGATAGCAAAACCAAGCAGCATATAGTAGACAGTTGTTTGCAGGCAGGCATTAAAGTATCAACCGTGCCGCCATCCGACCAGTGGCTCGCCGAAGAGGGATTTACCCGGCAAATAAAAGACCTCAGGATAGAGGACCTGTTATCGAGGAAGCCTATTGTGATAGACAATTTTAAAATAGGTAGTGAATTACAGGGAAAACGGGTGCTGATAACCGGCGCCGCCGGATCCATAGGTTCTGAAATTGTGAGGCAGGTTTTAAAGTATGAACCGGCATTGGTGGCCTTGTGCGACCAGGCTGAATCACCCCTGCATGATATACAGATAGAATTACAGGAACATAGTTATGCATCGGTAATTAAGTTTTTTATTGCCGATGTACGCAACTATAAACGGATGCGGTCGGTTTTTAAAGATGTGCGGCCCGAGGTTGTTTTTCATGCGGCAGCGTATAAACATGTGCCCTTAATGGAGCATAATGCCGCCGAAGCCATTATCACCAATGTTGGCGGAACCAAAAACCTGGCCGACCTGGCCGTATCATTTGATGCGGATAAGTTTGTGATGATATCAACCGATAAAGCTGTTAATCCAACCAATATTATGGGGGCATCAAAAAGGATAGCAGAGATATACATACAATCGCTTAACGACGCGGTTACTGATGGCTACGAACACCTTACATCTGTTGATGCTTACCGGTCTAACAATTCTGCTACTACCGATACACGCTTTATCACCACCAGGTTTGGTAATGTGCTTGGCTCAAATGGTTCTGTAATTCCGCGGTTTAAGGCGCAAATAAAAAAAGGCGGACCGGTAACGGTTACGCACCCCGAAATTACCCGCTATTTTATGACCATACCCGAAGCTGTACAACTGGTGTTGGAAGCGGGTGCCACTGAGCAGGGCGGTAAAATATTTGTATTTGATATGGGTGAGCCGGTGAAGATAGCAGACATGGCTGCTAAAATGATAAGGCTGGCCGGGTTTATACCGGGAACCGAGATAGATATTGTATACACCGGGCTGCGACCGGGCGAAAAACTGTACG
>JBDSIC010000486.1:0-9622 GCA_039918195.1 Mucilaginibacter sp. | reverse complement strand
AAACTGAAACTATATACTGCGCCGGAATATACTAATGGTATTTACCTAAGTTATAATTCTTTTAAGAACCAGGTACCGGATAAAGAGATAGCAGCCGCTTTTTTAGAAGGTAATACTATTGAAACTGTGAGTGTGGCAGATGAAAAAGGCAAATGGCAAAAGATAAAAGTAGAGGACGTATATGCCGTTGTATATAACAATAGTCCTTTTATAGCTACAAAGAAGCTGTATGTGCCCCTGAAAAAAATAAATAATGACCTGGTTTTTATAGGCAAGGCCAAAGTTACTGCTGATGCCGGCGATGTAATTGCCGCAAGTGTGTTTTTTGGTGTAATTGGCGGCCTTATCGCTTCAAATGCGCAAGCTACTTTCGAAATGAAGATAGACCATGTTAATGGCGGATTTGTCAGGCTAAGGGAAGTACCTGCACAGCCCAAACAGTAGTTTAAAAACACCACCATACCAGGGATGGCTGTTTTATTAAATTAAAAGGTGATATATTCCTTTTAAATTACACTTGTATATAAACACCATGCTTATGGCAACTATGTTACATACACCGGCACAGCGCGAAGAACTATTTATAAGGCTTTACAAAAAAGCTTTCCCGGCGGCGGCTAATTATGTGCGCAAAATGGGCGGCAGCTTTGATGAGGCAAAGGATGTTTTCCAGGATGCACTGGTTATTTATTATGAAAAGGCAGTGACCGTACCTACCCCCGTAAACACAAGCGATGCAGCATACCTGCTGGGCATTACACGTCACCTTTGGTTAAAAAAGAACAGGGAAAACAATTTACTGCAACCGTTGGATACTTATGAATGCGGTGACAAAGAAGAACATTTACCCTCGTCAGACAAATTGATGTACTACCTGGAAACTGCCGGGCAAAAATGCATGGAAATGCTGCGTGCATTTTACTATGACAAGTTGCCGGTTAAAGATATAGCCACCCTTTTCGGTTACTCGGGTGAACGCTCGGCTACCGTGCAAAAATATAAATGCCTGGAGAAAGTACGCGATACCGTTAAACAAAAAGCACTGACCTATGAGGACTTCCTTGAATAATATACAGCTTACCGAAGAGTACCTGTTTGGATTGCTGCCTGCCGGGGATAAATTACTGTTTGACGCGAACCGGTTATTGAATACCGAACTGGATAACAATGTATCGGCGCAACAGCAAACGTATATACTGGTGCAGCAATATGGCCGCAAGCAGCTTAAGGCAGAAATGGAAACTGTGCACCGGCAATTATTCACCCAACCACGGCATTACAGCTTCGCGCAAAGCATACTGCGCCTTTTCAGATAATTTAAAACAAGCACATCATGAATGATAGAAATGAGTTCCGCAAATATGCGGTGGGGCACCGCCATGTTAATAGTTTAACTATTGACAGCTATATGGGCCAAATAAACACTACTACCTTGCCCATGGGCATGACGCCGCATATTATTGAAGAGCGGCAGCTAAACGTTGCCCAAATGGATGTTTTCTCGCGCCTGATGATGGACCGTATCATTTTTTTAGGCACGGCGATTGACGACCATATTGCCAACATTATCCAGGCACAACTGCTGTTCCTGCAATCGGTAGATGCTAAACGCGATATACAGGTGTACATCAATTCGCCTGGCGGCTCGGTTTATGCAGGGTTGGGGATATATGACACCATGCAGTTTATTTCGCCCGAAGTTGCTACCATATGTACAGGTATGGCGGCGTCAATGGCCTCGGTATTGTTGTGCGCAGGTGCAAAGGGCAAGCGGGCGGCATTAAAGCACTCACGGGTAATGCTGCACCAGCCATCGGGAGGTGTGCAGGGGCAGCAGTCGGATATTGAGATAACCGCCCGCGAAATAGGTAAATTAAAAAAAGAGCTATACACCCTCATTGCTGAACACAGCGGCCAGGATTACGACACCGTACACGCCGTTAGCGACCGCGACCACTGGATGATAGCGCACGAAGCAAGAGCATTTGGGATGATAGATGAGATTTTGGGGGAAGCGAAGTAATTCATCCCGCGCGTCATTGCGAGGAACGAAGCAATCTCTTTAAGCTGATCTGGTTAAAACGTCCTAAAGAGATTGCTTCGTTCCTCGCAATGACGCTTTTTTTAGGGTTAGTTGCATACTCAATCCCGCCAAACTTTATTCTCCACCCCTATCCGCACATACAGCATGGCAGCATTAAATAATGTAAAAATTACCGCCGTATAATACAAATGAAACACCAGCGGGATAACAGCTATCTCGCAAATCACCTCCATATAGTTGGGGTGTTTGAGCCATTTGAAAGGGCCTTTATTAATGGGTATGAAGTTGGGCACGCGGTAAATACGGGTGTTCCAGTAAGTACCTAAGGATGATATCACCCAAAATTTAAACAGCAGTAACGCGATAAATATCCCAAGGAACACAAAGCTAATGGGCGGCCCGTCGCGAAGAAAATATTCGGCAATAAGTGATATGATGAACAGCGTGTGCATGGCCACCATAAAGGGATAATGCTCACGCCCATGCTCTACCGCGCCTTGCTGCAATAACCATTTTTGATTGCGCCGGGCAATATATAATTCCGACAGGCGCTGTACAATGAACAGGGAAATAAAAATAGCAAAGTACATGGCTAGTTGTTACGCATTTGTAAAAGTACCATTTCGCTGGAAAAACCGGGGCCCATAGCCAGCATCAATCCGTAACCATCGGCAAAGCCTTTGCTCATGAACTGCTCGAGCACGTACAGCACCGTAACGCTGGACATATTGCCATTATCGCGCATCACTTCACGGGTATTGTCCAGGGCGTGTTCTTCCAGTTGCAACGCGTCCATATAGGCATCCAGTACTTTTTTCCCTCCCGGGTGGAAGATGAAGTTTTTTATATCGCTCAACTGCAAGTTATGGTTGTTCAGAAACGAACTGATATCATCCTTTATTCGCTCATTAATAAATGTGGGTATATCTTTTGAGAACAGCACCTTAAAGCCAGTATCCTGGAAATCCCAGCCCATCACGTCCAGCGAATCGTAATATAGCTTACTACCAGACGCGACGTACTGCACAGGCTTACCGGTACCGTGATTATCGCCCTTAATTATACATGCGGCAATGCCATCGCTAAACAGGCTCGATCCGATGAAATTACTTTTGCTGTAATCGTTCTTTATCAGCGTTAGCGAGCATAACTCTACCGCCACCAGCAAAACAACAGCATCCGGGTTGGCCTGTGCAGCCGTACTTGCCTTTGCCATGCCCGATACGCCACCCCCGCAGCCCAATCCCCATAATGGCGACCGGTTAATATTGGGATTAAGCCGCATTTCGTTGATAATAAGGGCATCCATACTGGGTGTGGCCAGTCCGCTGGTTGATACAAAGAACAGGTCGGTAATGTCCTCTTTTTTTACACCTGCTTTGGCTATACAATCCTCAATAGCTTGTACGGAGAATTGCAGTGATAATTGTATGTAATCATTATTTCGTTCTTCAAAGGTGTGCAATTCGGCATAATAGCTTAGGGGCTTGCAGAAGTTACGGTACTTTATACCTGTATTGTCAAAAGCATATATAAGCCTGTCAACCTGAGGAAAATTAGCCGCGAACATTTCACGCGCCTGTTCCTTTACTTCCATCTGGTCGGTTTTGTGAGGGAGGTCTATTTTTGAAATTGATGCTATATAGGGCATGTTTAGTTAATTATTAAGCTACACCCTGCATATACGGGCAGCATAGTATAACGGTTGATTAACACCTGATATTTTTTATTGTTTACCATAGGGTCATCCTCTTTTTTTATGACATTATAATATTGGCACTATCCTTGTATATTACCTCTTATAATATAAAAAAAACAAAATCATGAACTTACTAAAATTTATTGCAATAGGTGCTGCTGTAGCTTATGGAGTAAGCTACGTTACCAAAAAACAGGCTAACGGACGTTCAATATTCGACGATCTTGCTGATAAGGCCCCGGATTGGGCTGACGACCTTAAAAAATACGGCGAAGACGCGCTTGCAAAAGTGTCAGAACGCGTGCAATCGCAATCATAAGGCATACCGGCATTTCCTGCAAATACTATAAACAAACGCTCAGAAGCATATGCTCCGGGGCGTTTGTGTTATTTCAAGGCCTGTTATAATTAGGATTAAGCGTTTGTGTATAAAGCTTATACCACTCCCGCTGTATAGCGGAGCCTATATCTGTTTTCTTTTCAAGTTCCTTTATTGTTTCGCCATGATAATGTGCGAGATAGCCGGCTGTTTGTCCCGAGTTTTGGGTAGTGTTGATAAAGGTGGTCATTTTATCGAAACCCGCCCCCCAGCTTGTTTCTTCAACCACCAGCGGCTTGGCCGACACACTGGCCTTAATGATATTTAACGACTGCGGTATGTTGTTCGATTCAGGGTAAATATGGATGCTGTTATAATCGAGCAGGTCATTGAAATTTGAAATGTTCCCTAAACCAATAAAGCCCACTGTTATGGGTGTGCGGGTATCTTCTGCCCTGATGGCTGTTTTAAGCTGGGTTATCCAGGCCCGTGTAACGGTTTGCCACGAACGGCCGGCGGGTGTGCGGGTTAAGTATTGTACAAAGTAATAGCCTGCAAGAGAGTCGCCCGGCAACCAGATAGCAGTACTTGCGGATGGGGTAACGGGCTCGTTGATCAGGTTATAACAAAATACACTGTTGCTGCCTTTAGCGGTTTTTGCTATGGCTTTCCAAAACACCGCCTGGGTGGCCCAGCGGCCGGCTTCGTCGAGGTTGGCATACCAGGCAGGGTCTACATTCAGGTAACTGGAGAGGCCTGTAATATCTAAATACAAACCTATGGTGGCTGTGAAGTCAATAAGTTCTTTAAGCCTGTTTAATGCCTGCTGGTTTGGCGTGTTTACCCCTGTCATAAAATTATGGTATTGCAGGTGTATGCGTATCACGTTCAGGTTCATGGCTTTCATTTCCCTGAAGTCATTTTTGATGATCTCCCAGTTGGCGGCTTTATACCAATCGTCGTCCATCAGCGGCAATTGGTTGGTGTTGGTATAGTTTACCCCCCACGGGATGAATTTTTTTCCGTTTGCATCAACAAAGCCCGTACCCTGCACTTTTATGGCAAGCAGGTTATACGGCTTTTCAAGCACAGTGCCGTTACAATTAATGGGCTTGCCCTGGTAACTCCCCGGCACACTAAACTTGCCAACAATAGATACAGGCGACTTTAATTCAAATATCCGGCGGGTTACGCTTGTACCGGCTGATAGCGTAACTTTTTGCTGAACGGCATTTCCGCCGCTGATGATCTCGCCGCTAACCTGTAGTGCCGCAGGGAGTTGCAGTGCGGTAAGCGAGTCGGTGTTGGTTGTTACCCAATATGTAAACTCGTAGTTATAATTTCCATTTCCGGTAGCATCCAGTTTACGCACAGTGGCACGTACAGTATAGCCACTTACAGCTGTGGTTTGCTTTAACACGGTCTTGTTGATGTAAGTATCTTCCTTTTTACAGCCGCTTATAACAGCGCATAAAACACAAATGGAAAAACAGATAGATTTAAATTTCATAGTAGCAAAGTTTAGGTTACCTATTGGCGCAGGTAATTTATATATTTCAGGTTTATTATCAGCTCATTTTAAAAAAGCTGTATCGACAAATATAAGGTTTGTATGTACAAAAAGAAATACCTGGAGTAACAGGCACTAAAAAGTTACATTTTTATTAATTTGCTGAGAAACTGAGGAAGAAAAAATAAGATCATTTTAACCCAGGCATTTAAACTTTTATTTTATTCAACAGACGTTGTTTAACGTTATATCCAGCCTTCGTTCAGGGCTTTGGCAACCAAATCAACGGGAGATTTGCAGCCTGCTTTAATAAGTATATTTTTGCGATGTGTATTTACCGTGTGTACGCTTATAAATAATTCGCCGGCTATTGTTTTACTGCTTTTACCTTCAACAATACATTTCAAAATTTCTCTTTCTCTTTTTGTAAACATATCGTACGACCCTGTAAAAACCTCTGCATCTTTTATGTTATAAAAAGAAGGTTCGCCATCTAATCCAATTATAGAAAAACAGGGGATACCATCCTTTTTGATGTGTGTAATATCAGTTTGTATACCAAGCGTACGGTAATAATTGGTTTCGTCATAATCTATTTGCACGGCCTGTTGCAGTATGCGTACATACCTACCATTTTTCGCTTTAAACCTGATGTCGTATTGTACTTTGTACTTATTTATTTTTTCGAAAGACAGGCCTTTGAAAAATTCGGTGATACGGTACTCAAAATTCAAAAAATAACTTTTGTCTTCCGGGTGGATATTATCAAGCATAAACATGATGTTAATTTCCTCAGGCTCATACCCCAAAACATCTTTTACACCGTCACTCACAAACTCAATTTGACCCTTAAAAATATTAAAGACAAGGTAGTAATACTTGCCAACCTGGAAAATATTAAGCAGCCGCTTGTGAAATTCAAGCTGTAGTTCTAACTCTTTTGAATACGCCGAATCCTCCTGTACAACAGTGCCCCAAATTTTTTTTGCCGCCCGGTAAAAGGTTAACGTGGAGTCGTCCATATTGCAATAAGATTATGCCATTTATTTAGTTACAGAGGCACTAACCAAATATAATAAATTCCAACCGGTGTAATGAGAATAAAAAAGCCTCCACGTTTACTACGGAATGCTTTTGACAGTTAGTAATCTAAAACCAGTACATTAAGCAGCATGATGTAACCGCTTATTATTATTTTTTTAGGTTTAATTGTTGGGATTATTTTACTTGCTATGTATTTGCCATTATTCCAGATGTGTAATAGTTTTCAAGTAATATATTGCATACAGTTAATTTAATTACTAGGAAGCAAAATAACTATAAGTACACTTCCACTCCTGTTAATTATAGAAAAACTAATAAAAGTGTATTACCCAGTCAATGAGAGCATGATCTACTCCGTCACAAATAAAAGGCTCGATTTGGTTATAAAACCGTCCATTAAAAGCTGATTTATGGTCACCCAGGAATCATTTGCCGGTTTAATGATTGTTCAAAAGTTGTTTATACTTTGAAGGATACCATTCACTTATTTCCTTCTGCTCTTCTGCTGATTGTTTAAGACATTTTTTAAAAACAAATGACCATTCTGCTTTATAAGCAATTATATCTAAGGGGTAAATATAGTCACTAGCAGAATATTTACCCCAATTTCCACTCTCCCCAAAAACAAAATATTCATTATAACTCATCTCAAAAAGAACAGCAGAAATATAATTTCCACTCATTAATTCTGGCCAAGTAATATTTACGGGGAATTCCATTCTAAACATTGGCTCTCCTGCTGTATATTCTTGAGAACTTTGTATAACTACAAACTTCTTTTCGCCAAGTTCCTGCATGATTTTTTGCAATTGTTTAAAATCTTCCTCAATAAATAAACACCCTCCTCTTAAAATTTCCACTTTAAATTCAGAACGAAAAATCAAATCTGGCAAAGTTGTATTCTGAATGAAAATTTTGTCTTGTAAGGGTTTCCACTTGCTTGTGTATAGCTTCTCATTAAGCCAATACTTTTGCATGTATTTCTCAGCAAGCTTTGTGTTTCCCCATTTTTCTAAAGGAATTATCTTTGAAAACGAGGAGTAATAATGATTTAAGTACTCCTTTATATGCCGACTATATTCTATCATGGTATTACTATAATTTTAAAGATTTCCGATGCCTTGTTTACATCTATTGTATACACCCCCGTTGTATGGGAAAAGTGATTAAATAAAGTATTGCCATCAGGCATTAAAATAGTTCCGTCGCTTGCTTTATACCTCCATTTGATACTGCTTTTAAAATGGCAGCACCATCACCTTGACAAAGCCCTGTAATCCTGCTTCAACTGAATAGCTTACCTGCACCCTCAATAAACCGACAACAAATCGACAACAAAAAATAAAAATGCCCCTCTAAACTATCAGAGAGGCATTTCCTGTGATCCCAATAGGATTCGAACCTATGACCTACAGATTAGAAATCTGTTGCTCTATCCAGCTGAGCTATGGGACCATCGCGATGATTTTCGCGGTGCAAATATGCTAAAATTGCTTCAGGATGGCAAATTTTTGCTGTTCATGTTAAATTTACTTAGCCCTTGTAAGCTATATTATCACTTAGCAGCAAATTTTTGCTCAATAAATTTATTACTATCAATTTTATTTCCCAAATTATGGGCTGGTATACTGTAATTTAAAAGCAGTTTTATTAAACCCTTCAACCAATAAGGGTACGCAACCAAAATTACTAAAGCGTAAAAACCTTTTTACAGTTTATATATGAGCAACAACAGCTTTTTTGGTAAGTACGGTGCGCTGATGATCATCGGTTCGCTTTTCTTTATTTTTGGTTTCGTTACCTGGGCAAATTCGGTACTAATACCCTATTTTAAACTGATATGCGAGCTAACCATCCAGCAGGCGCTGCTGGTGGCCTTTGCTTTTTACATCAGTTACTTCCTGATGGCTTTCCCTTCATCGTATATACTCACAAAAACCGGCTATAAAAATGGCATGATACTCGGCCTCTTCATCATGGCATTGGGTGCGCTGATATTTATCCCTGCGGCCAACAGCCGGCAATACCTTATATTTTTAATAGGGTTGTTTGTACAGGCCACTGGCTTAACGCTGCTGCAAACGGCTGCCAACCCATACATCATCGTACTTGGCCCTATCGAAAGCGCCGCCGCCCGGATGAGTATTATGGGTGTATGTAATAAAACAGCCGGTGCCATAGCCCCCTTATTGCTTATCGGTGCCATTGTACGCAACCCCGACGAGATTGACCAGGTACAAAAGCAACTGCTTACGGCAACGGTACAACAAAAAAATCTCATC
Source organism: Mucilaginibacter sp. (assembly GCA_039918195.1). Lineage (GTDB taxonomy): Bacteria > Bacteroidota > Bacteroidia > Sphingobacteriales > Sphingobacteriaceae > Mucilaginibacter. The sequence goes on along the minus strand of JBDSIC010000486.1, from coordinate 724 downwards.
CTAAACGACCTTTCATCGCGCCTGCTTATACCATACGTGGTAATAGTAACGGTATTAGTTTTACTTGGCATGATGATAAAGTTCACCAGCCTGCCCGAAATTAAAGACCAGGCATTAGCCAAAGAAGAAGGCGTTGAGCATGACCATGCGCCTTTGTTTAAGCACACCTACATGATATTAGGTGCCGTTGCCATATTTTGCGGCGTTAATGTGGAGGTATTGGTTGTTGACACCATTATACAGTACGCGCAATTTTCCGGGCATACTTTTCGCGATGCCAAGTACTTTGCCACGTACACACTGCTTATTATGATAGCCAGTTATGTTACCGGTATTTTTTTGATACCAAAAGTAATCACCCAGCGGAAAGCGCTGGTGGCCTGCGCCATGTGGGGCATAACATTAACCTGTGTGGGGGTTTTCATCGCGCCAACTGCATCCTTATGGTGTATGGCACTACTTGGCTTTGGCAATGCCTTGTTATGGCCCGCTATATGGCCGCTTGCGCTTGCAGGTCTGGGCAGGCACACCAGTAAAGGTTCTGCATTGCTTATAATGGGCGTTGTCGGGGCGGCGGTTGGCCCGTTATTTTATGGTTTGCTAAGCCATGCTACCAACCAGCAGCTTGGCTACCTGGTGCTGCTGCCGTGCTATTTGTTCATTTTATACTTTGCCTTATCAGGATATAAAGCGGGTAAAAAGAAACTGAATATACCGGTGTAAG
>JBDSIC010000485.1:0-6328 GCA_039918195.1 Mucilaginibacter sp. | reverse complement strand
GTGATGTTCATCGCTACAGCCAACTCGCTGAGCAGCATACAACCCGCGTTGCTGGACCGTATGGAGATCATCGAGGTGAACGGTTATACCATTGAAGAAAAAATTGAGATAGCCAAGCAGCACCTGCTGCCTAAACAGCGCGAAGCACATGGCCTTAAAACCAAAGATGTTACGTTGAAGGCAGATGTGCTTGAAAAGCTGATAGAGGATTACACCCGTGAATCGGGTGTGCGGGCGCTTGAGAAAAAGATAGGTTCGGTAGTGCGCGGCCTGGCTAAAAATATAGCCATGGAGGAGCCGTACAATCCAACAGTAAGCAAAAAAGATATTGAAACCATATTAGGCGCTCCTATTTATGATAAAGATCTGTACGAAGGCAACGATGTTGCCGGCGTAATTACCGGCCTTGCCTGGACACAGGTGGGCGGCGATATACTGTTCATCGAGGCCAGTTTAAGCCCGGGTAAAGGTAAACTGACCCTTACCGGCAGTTTGGGTGATGTGATGAAGGAATCGGCCATTATTGCGCTGGCCTATTTGCGTGCCCATGCATCGTATTTTGACATCAACCCTAAATTGTTCGACCAATGGGATGTGCATGTGCACGTACCTGCGGGCGCAACACCTAAGGACGGACCATCGGCAGGTATTACCATGCTTAGCGCCTTAACATCGGCATTTACGCAACGCAAAGTAAAACCGCATCTGGCTATGACAGGCGAGATCACCCTGCGTGGGCGTGTGTTGCCGGTTGGTGGTATCAAAGAAAAAATACTGGCCGCCAAACGCGCCAACATAAAAGAGATCATCCTGTGCAAATCGAACCAGAAAGACATACTGGAAATAAAGGAAAGCTATATTAAAGACCTGAATTTCCACTACGTAACCGACATGCGCGAGGTGATCAACATGGCCCTGCTGCATGAAAAGGTAAAGGAGCCGCTTGACCTAACGGTTAAAGAGGATTTGAAGCCTGTGTTGAATTAAAATATTAAGCCGGAGATCTCCGGCTTTTTTGTTATTTTAGCATTACCATATCATATATGAAAAAAGTTTACCTAATCACCTTGTTATTACTCAGTATTTTTACATTTTCCTGTAAAAAAGAAAGCAAACCTATTGTTAACCAACCTTATAGTATTTATGTGCCAGTTAAACTCATAAATTTCGATACGAGCAAAGAGGATATTATTTTAGATTATAACGATAAAGGACTGCTCGCATTGTATGTAAAAGGGGCTATACATGATACCATACTCTACAATAGCAAGGGCAATGTCATACAAATTGACAGGTACGCTAACGGCAGCATTTGGGCACGTACTAAGTTTACACTAAACAGCCTCGGTGATGCCCAAAAAGTTGATTTTTATGAGATAGTCAGCGGTGTAGAAAAACTTAGGGAATCTCAAATGAATACCTTTAATAGCAAGAGGCAGCTGACCACCAGGCAATCAATTTATCCCGGAGAAACAACGCCCCGTTACGGGCCGTCAACATTTGAATATGACGAAACGGGAAATCTAATTAAAGAAACCTACACGACAGGCACTTATGCATACACCTATGATTCCAGGAACGGCATATTTAAAAATGCAAACAACATATTATTACTTTCTCTTCTCAACATTGAACTGATACCTTTTATAGTAAGTAACCCAACCGCAATTACCTATACATATACTGGCGAGGGTACTTCTGAACCTCGCACCTATAATTTAGTTTACACCTATCACCCGTCCGATTACCCTATTAGTTTTCAATATCAGCACCTTGGCCTTCCTGTAACCTGCGAAGTTGTATATGGCAAAATAACGTTTAATTGATCAATAATGACCAATATATGTCCCAGCAGGGTCTTTCTCGGAAAACCGTGTTGAGTTTATCTAAGAGCGTAGTGCCTCTGCAAATACGGTAAAGTTTCTGTTTAGATCAATAATTTTCTCACAATAAATACCTATATTGAAGCCCTAAACAAAACATATGTATACCAAAAATTTACTTTCCATTACTGTAGTATTCTTACTAACTATTTCCTTCTTTAACACCGCTAAAGCCCAGTCAGACCAACGTGCGCAAAACGTTTACCTGGAGTTAGCCGGCCCGGGGTTAGCCCTGTCTGTTAACTACGATACCCGCTTTGGCGAAAAGAGAAATGGATTAGGCGGGCGTATTGGCTTCGGTTATTTTCCCAGCCCTTTCTTCTCTATAGTTTCGGTACCTGTGCAGCTGAACTACCTCGTAGGCAGCAGGAGCCATTTTTTAGAGCTTGGTGCCGGCGCAACCTACTTAAAAGTGGGCGATGACAATAAGAATGATGACGATAATAAATTCCTGTCGTTGTTTAACACGGTAACCGGTGTTGTAGGTACTGCTACCATAGGCTATCGTTACCAGCCTGTGGATGGCGGCTTTAATTTCCGCATAAGCGCCAACCCTTTTGTTGGCGAAATAGTGCAATTGACCGGAGGTGTAAGCGTTGGTTATACTTTTTAATAAAAAAACCTACCTTGCGCTGTAAGTAAGTTTTTAAGTATTCCACCACATGCGTTTTAAAATTATCTTAGCTATGCTATGCGTAGCCTGTTCATTAAATAGTTACGCCCAGTCGCACACCAACGAATTTGGTTTCCAAAGCGACAACGATTCGTTTTTGGCGCAGGGAAGCGATAGGTATTACACTAACGGCTTATTTATCCACTACCGCCATGCGTTAAACATAGACGGCGAAAAGCTAAAAAATAAAGTATTAGGCTTTGAACTGGGCCAAAAAATATTCAACCCGCAAACCGGTGGAATACCCGACGTATCTTACCTGGACAGGCCTTTTGCCGGCTATCTATATGCCGGCGCGAACCTGAACTATTTGTTCAGCAACGAGAGTAACCTGAAATTAGGCGCGCGCATCGGGGTGGTTGGTCCCGGGGCATTAGGTAAAGAGGCACAAACTGTTATACATAACACTTTTGGTTTTTACACGCTGCAAGGCTGGGAGTACCAGATAAAAAATAATTTACAGTTGAACTTGTCTGCAGAGTATAACCGCCTGCTGGCACGGACCTCTTCAGCAGACATTTCGTTAAACACCAATGCCGATTTGGGCACAGGCTTTACAGGCGCCGGGGCAGGTGTAATGGTACGGTTAGGCGGCTTTAACCAACTATTTAATTCGGCAAGCACACAAAGCACCGCTATAAAAAACAGGCAGCACACTCCCCTTCATAAAAACGAGTTCTTCTTTTACTATAAACCGTCACTGAATTTTGTGGCTTATGATGCTACTATACAAGGCGGTATATTTGAGAAACACCAGGCAGGCGACTTGGAGGTAACGCTTACCAAAAATCCACTCGTGGTTAGCAACCAGTTTGGAGTTACTTATGGCGGGCAGCGCTGGATATTTGACTTTTCGGCCATATTTCATAGCCGCGAGGTTAAGGAAATGGAAAAATCGCACCAGTGGGGTGCAGCTACTATTTTGTACCGGTTTAATTAATATCAAAATCTTTTTTGCGCGATTGCTTTTTGGCCGATTGCAGTTTTTTGCCATCAAGGCGGGCGGCTTTAGCGCCTTTGCTTACTTTTGTTGGCTTGCGTTTTTTGGGTACGTGCAGGGCCTTGGTGAGTAATACTATTAATTTTTCGACCGCTTTTTGTTTGTTAAGGTACTGGCTGCGTTCTTCATCGCATACTACCTGTACCAGCCCGTCTTTATTTAAGCGGCTTTGTATTTTATCATTCAGCAATACCTTCTCATCATCCGTGAACAATAAAGAATTATCTACCGAAAACAGCAGTTCTACTTTGGTTGATACCTTATTTACATTTTGCCCGCCCTTGCCCCCGCTGCGCGAGGTTTTGTAGGTAATTTCTTTTTGCAGGTCGGTTTTATTAAAATTCATTTTGTCAAATATAATGGTTTGCATTGCTGCAAAAACGTTTGTTTTTGTACCTTAGTTACCTATGAGTACTAACATTGTAGTAGCTATCGACGGCTATTCGTCATGCGGCAAAAGCACACTTGCAAAGGCGCTTGCCAAAAAACTCCACTTTGTTTATATCGATACCGGCGCGATGTACCGTGCCGTTACCCTATATTTTTTGCGCAACAACATTGATACTGCAAACATCGAAAAGGTGACCCAAGCTTTGGATAATATTCACATTTCGTTTAAACCTGATACTGAGGGTGTACAAATATTACTAAACGGCGAAGATGTATCTGGCGAGATACGGCAGATGCCTGTGGCCTCCAAAGTGAGCAGTATTGCCGCCATCCGCGAGGTTAGGCTGGCCATGGTAAAACAGCAGCATCTGATGGGCAACTCTATTAACATTATTATGGACGGGCGCGACATAGGTACCCAGGTATTCCCCCACGCGCAGGTAAAACTATTTATGACCGCCGACCCGCACATACGGGCCGAAAGGCGTTACAAAGAGCTGTTACCGCAAAACCCGGGCATTACCATGGAAGAAGTATTTGATAACATCGCGTTGCGCGATCATGATGATACCACCCGCGAAGAAAGCCCTTTAAGACAGGCTGAAGATGCCATCGTTTTAGATAATAGTTATATGACACCTGATGAACAGCTCGATTTTGCTTTAGAGAAGGTGAAGCCTTTGCTTGTTAACGAATAACACACCCTTTACGCTGTGCAGTCGCTCGCCTTTGGCGACTGACGACTATTACCCGGCCTCCGGCCGGCATTGCGTACAGCGGCGGGACGCCGCGGGATAACGGTCACTCCCCTGGGGGCGAGCGACTGCAATTGACTACTAAAACTCGCGCCTAAACTTCACGGCCTCTACACCGAAACGGTTTAAAAAATCCACTCCCTCATCACTTGGCAGGCCTTTGTATTCAGCATATGAGTTGTTGTAAAAAACCTGCTTCACCCCTGCCGAAAAGATGAGCCGTGCACAAGGCAGGCATGGCGACAGCGTGGTATATAAAGTGGAACCTTCTAAATTAGACCCATTTTTGGCGGCGTAAAGTATCGCATTTTCTTCGGCATGCAGTGCCAGTGAGCAGCTTCCGCGGGCATCGCGCGGGCAGCCGGTTTCGGGCCAAACCTCATCGCAGTTATGCGTACCAGCCGGCGGACCGTTATAGCCAATGGAAATGATACGGGTATCCTTCACCAACACAGCCCCTACCTGTGCCTTTACGCAGTGCGAGCGCAGGGCAAGATCCGCCGCCAGGTTCATGAATATGTTGTTAAAGCTGGGTTTGGCCATCTTCGATGTAGTGATTAGTGATCGGTGATTAGAGATTAGAAACTCACCTATCCCGCTGTAAAACTAACAAAATAGCGATGGGTTTTAAAGCCATCGCTATCAAAATCTATATTAAATAATCTAAAAGGAAAGCAACTAATCTCTAATCACTATTCTCTAATCTCTAATTAATGCCCGCTTCCGGTAGAAGTTTCTACGTGGTCAAGGTCGATATTTTGGCCTCGGAGTTCCTTGCTTACTCTCCAGGCGAAGAACGCGATGTACGCAAAGCCTAATACCGGGATAATGTACGACATGTGTATGCCGCTGGTATCAGCCAGTATACCCTGTACCGGCGGAATAATAGCCCCGCCCAATATCATCATAATTAAAAACGCCGAACCCTGGCTGGTGTATTTGCCCAAACCTGTAATGGCCAGCGAAAAAATAGACGGCCACATAATTGAACAGCATAAGCCACCGCTAATGAATGCCAGTACGGCAACAATACCGGTAGTTAATAAACCGGTAAGCATAAATGCCATACCTAAAAAGCCAAACACCACCAATGTGCGCACAGGTTTATCGCGGCCTAAAAAGAATGCGCCAACCAGTATCACTATTGATATAGCATAAGGATATAAACGGCTGATATCTGACCCGTTTAAGTAATTTACCAGCAACACAATGCCAAACGCCGCGAAAGGGACAACAACAGTTAACAAAGTTTTGGTAGACTTAGACAGGTTGAAAGCCCCGATAGCGCCTGTCCAGCGGCCTATCATTAAACTACCCCAATACAATGACACGAATGGCGATATATCTGATTCTTTGTAACCGCCAAAAGATGCCTGCTCCAGTAAACCACCCAGGTTACTTTGTATAGTAACTTCGGTACCTACATAGGTAAAAATGGCTATCATCCCTAAAATTAACTGCGGGTATTGCATAGCGCCCCAACCGGCAGGTGATTTTTTTGCCGCCATTAACGAGCCTATCAGCGTTGCTAAAATAATAACAAGCGATGCATAGATGAAATAAGGTTTTGCCAACCCGGTTTTTTCAGCCAGTATATCGGCAGCAAGTATCAGGCAAAACGCCACAA
>JBDSIC010000484.1:0-3660 GCA_039918195.1 Mucilaginibacter sp. | reverse complement strand
ATTGAGAGCTAAGGTTTTGCGCACCACCCAGGCGCCCGCCGAAAGTGTTTGAATAAAGCTGATTTGTTTAACAGGTGTGGTGATACCTTCGCCCGTAAAACCCATAGAAGTTCCGCAAGGGGCAATTTGAAGATTGTTATATTTTTTTATGATAGGAGCCATGTTGCTGCAATCCTCGGGTCGGATAGAGATTTCCAGGTCATATTTACAATCAAAACATATTGGCTGCTTATTGCAACTGAGCATACTTAAAGTAGCAGGATCGAGCTTATAGGTAAAAGTATCAATGCTGGTAGCCGGCACAAGGATGGTAGAAACAGACTCAATAGAAGTTCCGGTAATGAGGTTGGAAGATGGTGTAAGCAGCTGGCTGGTTATGGATACATTTTTATTTGAGGGATAATAAGCCGCATTGGTATAAATGGCCTGCAGGTTTAAAGTAGAATCACCGGCAAGGGCAGTAGCCACGGCGCGGCCATGCATATCGGTATAACTAACACTCATTTGCCCGTTGGCATCCTGCACCATATTTTTACTGTAATGCGTGGCATCCCCCGCCTCGGTACCAAAGAGGGCATCGAGTTCTGCCTGGGCGGGTTTACCATAAAAATATTTGGTATCATGGCCATTATTAATTTGAAAGGCTTCACCCACACCGCCCTGCCTGCTTACCCTTTGTGTGGCATCATCCATAAAGCGTGTTTCTGTATAAGCATAACCTTTTGCATTGGGAATATATTTTGATTTTTCTTCAGCCGTTAGCCAGGGATTACCCGCAGAATAATATCTTCCATTACCAAAGGCTGTATCGAGTTTAGGTGCGGCGGCGCATTTTAAAACATCCAGGCTTAAATCAAAATATTTAGCGGGGTCTTCTGTGTTTGAGGGGCTGTTTAGCTGCCCGGGCATATCAAAGCGGTTAAAATCGCGGTAATATTTTATAATACCATTGAGGGTTGGCGTGGGCAGTATTTGCAAATTGGGCCTTCCCTGCAGGTCATAAATGGTTTCTGCAACAAGGGTATTGCCGGTGCTGTTGTCTTTAGTAACGGTTTGCCGGGTGCGCAGGGTACCATCAAAATATTGAATAACGGTTTTAAATTTTCCATTTTCAGCAAAGCTGGTCGAGCTTTGCCAGTTTACACTATCCTGGTGGCCGTTAAAAAAGCCGGCGGCGGGAAAAACCTGTGGGGAAGACCAGGGGCCGGTAAGTATACTGCCGTCATTTTTACGTAAGGCGGCGCGCAGGCGGTAATACAACCTGCCGGTATCGCCAAACAACAGGGGGATCTTATAATTATTCTGGCCGGCATCCAGGTCAACGCGGGTGCTGTTGTTTTGAAATAAAAGGGTACTGTTTGCATAATATCCGGGCGGCAGTTCACCGGAAAGCCAGGCCCACTCAAGCTGGCTCATGTTATTGTTGGCAGCCGCATCCCAGGCCCAGGAAACGGTGGCGGCATCAATATTATTAACAGCAGCATTAAAGGCGGGCGTTAAAGCAGCCATGCTATTGGAAAGCGTATAATAGCGGGTTACCCTCATCTCATTTTCTAATTGTAAGAGGGGTTTAGGATCCCAGCCGGTATTGCCGGTTATGGTAACGGTATCAACGGTGATCTTTACTTTTTCTGCCTGGTCCAGTAAAATATATGCCCGCACATCATACCTGGCGCCAACGGCATTGCTATAATTTACGGCGAGGGATTTATATTGCGTTTGCGAAGAAAGGGGAAAAGCCTTGCTTGCCCACGACTCTATTTTAAGATACACTACGGCGCTAAAACCGGATTGGGAAAATATATTGGATTGTTCGTTTATTTTTAGGGTAATAATATTTTTTATCTTCCTGGACACTTCGCCGCCCGGTATATACATGATTGAATCCATTGCCCCGGCGATCATTGTAGCTCCTTCTATATGGTTAAGGGATACGGCCACTTTACCCTCCTCAAACTGGGCCACAGCAGGCAGGTATAATGCCATTAAAGACATCAATAAAACAAGCCGCCAAATAATCCTTTTTGTCATACGGTATGGTTAAACACACGGGCCTCAACCTTTATAGGAAGAGTGGAGAAACTATAGATATAAGATTAATTTACGGTTGTTAAAGGAATACAACCAGAGCGGTTTTCGGAGCCGGCAAATAGTTGAACGTATTGGAGTAAGAGATATCTAAAATAGTTAAATTTTTTAACGTTTCAATATTTATCTAAATGTTATATCATTATTGCCTTTGGCAAACAAGCAAAAAAACATATGGGGAAGAGCCTTTGTTATTGCCAATATTTACATCACAATCTCTGTTGCCACCGCACCACCATCTCATTTTTCCAGCTTACAAAATCTCCTGCTTTAATATGCTCGCGGGCTTTGGTAACGATATCCAGGTAAAAAGCGAGATTATGGATACTGGCAATTTGCAGGGCTAATATTTCTTTGGCTACCACCAGGTGGCGCAGGTAGGCCTTGCTATAATAATTACTTACGTCACAGGCAATGCCATCATCAAGAGGCGAAAAATCATTCTCCCATTTTTTGTTGTCAATGTTTATTACACCTTTGCTCGTAAACAACATAGCATTACGGCCATTGCGTGTGGGCATTACACAATCAAACATATCTATGCCCAGGGCAATGGCTTCAAGGATATTCCAGGGCGTACCAACACCCATTAAATAACGCGGCTTATTCACCGGCAGATGTTCACAACAGAGGGCGCATATTTCATACATTTTTTCAGTTGGCTCCCCCACACTTAAGCCACCAATGGCATTGCCTGTAGCATTCTTTGCTGTTATATATTCACAGGACGCTTTTCGCAGATCATGATGTACGCCGCCTTGTACAATGGGAAATAAATTCTGCGTATAACCATATAAATCCGTTGTGGCATTAAAATGCGTAAAACACCTGTGCAGCCAGCGATGCGTGAGTTCCATGGACGTTTTGGCATAATCATAAACACTGCCACCGGGAGGGCATTCATCAAAGGCCATAATAATATCCCCGCCAATTATGCGCTGAATATCCATTACCGCTTCGGGCGAAAATAAATGCTTACTCCCATTAATATGATTTTGAAATAAAGCGCCTTCTTCTGTTATCTTTCGGTTATTTGCCAGGGAAAAAACCTGGTAACCGCCGCTGTCTGTTAGTATTGGTTTATCCCAGTGCATAAACTTATGCAAGCCACCGGCGGCCTGCATTATATCCATGCCGGGCCGCAGGTAAAGGTGATAGGTATTGCCTAAAATAATCTGTGCTTTTACATCAGTGAGCAATTGTTGCTGTGTAACGGCTTTAACGCTAGCCACCGTGCCCACGGGCATAAATATGGGGGTTAAAATATCGCCATGGTCTGTGGTAATTTTTCCTGCCCGTGCGCCGGAATTAACGTCAGTGTGTTGAAGCCCGAATTGTAATGCCGCCATTTTTTTTGTACTAAAAAATTTATGTAATCCTTTTTACTTTTTAATTAACTATTTTGCTTTCATGTTCATTCACTGGTGGCAAATTATTTTCTACTGCTTTTGCCTTGTCACTTTAATTCAACTATTTTATTACCTGTACTTTTTTGTACGCCTGGCTTTTTATAAAGTAAAACCCGTAATCGCTTCCCAAACACATGCCGTGTCGGTGATTATTTGTGCCAGG
>JBDSIC010000483.1:0-4528 GCA_039918195.1 Mucilaginibacter sp. | reverse complement strand
GGAACACCGTGAACACCCCATGAGCATTTTGGAACACCCCAGTGAACATTTTGGAACATGCCCGTGAACACTTTGGAACACTGCAGAATTTTGGCACCAAAAGCATCAGCTAAAATTGCGGGATATTTTTACCGGCCGCACCGTCATTCTTTTTAATTAATCATTATCTTCATCGGTATAATTAATACGACCTGCGCTTGTTAACTTTAGCTGTTATCCTGATGAGATCAAAACTACTTTGTTTGTATTTGCTGTTTTTGTTGTTAGTGCCTTGCAGCTTGTTTGCGCAGGCACAGCCAGACACGCTATTTCTACGCAACGGCGAGCAGCTGATAGGCGCACTGAAAGGCATAGACCAGGGCGAGATCAGCTTTTTCTCCAACAGTTTGTACGAGGTTAAGCTTCACGAATACAAGGTGCGCACCATATCCTCTACCCTGCACGACCTGCGGGTGGAAACTACCGCCAATGAACACCTTTTTGGCAAGTTTTTACCATGTACAGATACTGTTGGCGCTGTGTATTTGGTTGATGATAAAGGGAAAAGCACCCGCCTGATGCTGGACCACATCAGTTCGGCTATGTCGTTTAACCACGGTGCACTACAAAAGCTGGAGGGAAAATTAGGTGCCGGCATGAGTTTTTCGCGATCTGCCGATATTGGATTAGTGAACATCAATACCAGCCTGAAATATACCACGCCACGCTCTGTAACCGAGGTTACGTTAGCTACGTTAAGTTCCATTGCCAAGTCAGGCTTTACCCGCGACCAAGAAAAGGTGCAGGCCACCTACTACTATGTGCCTGCCAAATCCAGTTGGGTTGGGGTTACCTTTTTAACCTACCAGCGCAACCTGGAGTTGCTGCTGGCCCGTCGTTTCCAGGGCGTGGTTGGCGCAGGCGCCAGGTTTGCAACCACACAGCACTTTACCGCTTTAGCGGTAACCGGCATTTCGGGCAGCAACGAGCGGAGCATTACCGGGCAGTCGTCAAAATCAACCCTTTTTGAACTGCCTGTGGTAATTAAGCTGGACTATTTCAAGTTCGGTAAGGCAAATATGCGTATAGGTATGACGCATGGCCTGTATAAGGGCTTGTCGCAAACAAACCGCTTTAGGTACGATGGGAACCTGAATGTGGAATGGGAGTTTATGGAAAACCTTTCTATTACCACCAACTTTTACACCAATTACGATAGTAAGCCGCTGTCGTCGCCAACGGCGAAGACAGATTATGGTGTGGTTATGGGGGTATCTTATACACTGTAAGGGACTCGCTTAATTTAATTTCTGTTTCACATCCTGCCCGCTATACGGCGTATGTTTCCAATAAAACATATACACCAGCGCCAGCAGCACCGCCCCTGCCGAGGCATACAGTATGGGTGGTATCATGGCTATCACATCCTTAAAAAACAAACCTGCCAGCAGCGCGCCCAGGCCTATGCCAATTTCAAGTGCGATGTACATGGTGGCATTTGCCTTGCCCCTTTGGTCCGGCGAAGCCAAATCGATGGTCCAGGCACTTATGGCGGGAGATACAATGCCGCCGCCAATGCCAAACAACACGGCACCCGTCATCAACCCGGTAATACTTTCGTAAGCGCCCATTACCACCAATGATAATGCTACAATGAGCAGCCCCACGCGTATCACATGCACACGCCCGTAACTGTCAGACACCCTGCCGGCTACAAACCTGATAAACAGCGAGGCGATGGTGAACACCATAAAAAACAGGCCTTTGTTGCTGATGCCCAAATGTGCGCCCCAGTCCGGGATCACGGTAACAATTACACCGTAAGGTATATACCCCAACAGTGTGGCTATCCCCGCAGGCAGTACGGGCAGGTCTATAATATCGTGCCGGGTTAGCTTCAGCATCGCGAAACTGAATTTATTTTTGTGCCTCACGGTTTCCTTCATATTAAAAAGGATAATGATGGAAAGGAGTGCCAGCGCCGACGAAGAATAAAAAAGCACATTGATAGAGAACCAATTGGTAATAGCACTGCCTATGGCCGGGCCAAGCGCCATACCCGTGCTAAAACATATCCCGTGTATGCCCATGGCTTCGCCCCAGCGGCTTTGAGGTACAATATCGGCCACATAGGCCGCCGTAGCGGTTGGTTTAAAACCGGTAGAGAAACCATGAAATAATCTTAACAACAAAAAGCCGCTTACCGTTGCCAAAACCGGGTATAAAAACCCGCATATAAAACAAACGATGGAGCCTACCGCCATTACCGGCACCCGGCCAAGTGTATCGGTCAGTTTGCCGCTAAAGGGGCGCGATATACCGGCGGTCAATGTAAATAAAGCAATGATCAGCCCCTTGTACTCTGCACCGCCCATACTGCTTAAATAAGCCGGCAGTTCGGGTATAAGCATATTAAAACTGGCCGAGAACAGCAGCGAGCTTAAGCATACCAAACCAAAATGAATATTATATATCGGGTGTGCGGGTGTCACTGTGTAAGTAGGTGTATCGTCCATTATCGCTGATAAAAATAGGTTTTTAAGCGCGAAGCCGGAAGTTTAACTTATCCCCATTTATAAAACGAATGTTAATAGATAGCTTTAGCGGAAGGATGCTTTATTAAGCGATAACCTTTATAATTTATAGCCTATTTATTTACAAGCATTTTAAAATTAGTAAAATAAACCTTGCAATTTTATAAATTTATTAATATTTTTAGCTGTTTTTTAGAATTGTTGCAGCACACACTGTTTTTACAGTTAATCTACATAATACGTTTATAAACAATGCTTTTTAATTCTGTAGAATTCCTATTTTTTTTACCGGTAGTATTTATCATTTACTGGTTTGTTTTAAAAAACAGCACCAAAGCTCAAAACATTTTCATACTTGCTTCCAGCTATTTGTTTTACGGCTGGTGGGATTGGCGCTTTGTTTTCCTGCTGATGCTTTCCACCTTTATCGATTATTACTTTGGGCTGGTTATTTACAACTCCGCCACCCGTAAAAAATTCTTTTTGTGGCTTAGTATATTCAATAACCTTATTGTACTGTGCTTTTTTAAATATTATAACTTTTTTGCCGGCTCGGCCGAGGTTTTTTTAAGTCATTTAGGTTTCCAGGTACACCCGTATATACTGGCTATCGCGCTGCCGGTGGGTATTTCGTTCTACACGTTCCACGGTATGTCGTACGTAATTGATATTTACCGCGGCAATACCATCCCTACCAAAAACTTTGTTAATTACGCGGCCTTTGTATGTTTTTTCCCGTTGCTAGTTGCCGGGCCTATTGAGCGGGCCACGCACCTGCTGCCGCAGATAGAGGCCAAACGTATTTTTAGTTACCAAAAGGCGCTTGACGGTATACGGCAGATGCTATGGGGCTTCTTCAAAAAAATGGTGGTTGCCGATAATTGCGCCATCTATGTTAACCAGATATTTGATAATTACCAAACACTGCCCGCCAGCACGCTATTGCTTGGCGGCGTATATTTTGCCTTCCAGATCTATTGCGATTTCTCGGGCTATTCGGATATTGCCTTAGGCTGCGCCAGGCTGTTCGGTTTCGAATTGCTGCGCAACTTCGCCTACCCCTATTTCTCGCGCGATATTGCCGAATTTTGGCGCCGCTGGCACATTTCGCTTACCACCTGGTTCCGCGATTATTTGTACATACCGCTGGGCGGCAGCCGCGGCACAACCTTTAAGATAGTACGCAACACCTTTATCATATTCATTGTAAGCGGTTTTTGGCATGGTGCCAACTGGACATTTTTGGCCTGGGGCTTTTTAAATGCCCTGTACTTTTTACCACTGATGCTGCGCGGTAACAACCGCAAAAATGTCGACCTGATAGCTAAAGGCAGGATGCTACCTACGCTGCGCGAGGTGCTGCAGATGCTGTCTACATTCGCGCTTACTGTTTTTGCCTGGATATTTTTCAGGGCGGCCAGCATGGAGGAGGCATTGGCCTACCTTAAACGGATATTCACCACATCGTGGTTTACCGTACCTACCCATACCGGTATGGAAATATTGCTGCCGGTATTGATAGCAGCCCTTTTAATTATCGAGTGGGTAAACCGCGAAAAGCCGCACGCCCTGCAAAATGTAACAGGCCCGTTATTGAAATATAAAGCTGCCCGGTGGAGCTATTATTGTATATTGTTGTGGCTTATTATTTGGGTTGGGGCACAGCAGCAAAGTTTTATCTATTTTCAATTTTAATACATGTCGCTTAACAAGTTTGTACGTCAGCTTTTATTGTTTTCAGGGTTGTTCCTGCTGGCTAACGCGATGCTTATTGCCGGGGTTTGCATCCTGTCAAACAACATATCGTTTAAATTGCCTGCACAAAAACATGTGCTGATACTTGGCGACTCGCATACTGCCCTGGGTATTAATGATAAATATATACCGCAGGCAATTAATATGTCATCAGAAGGTGAAGGCTACCTGTATGCCTACCTCAAACTAAAAAAATTTTTAGCCGATAATGAGCAGCTTGATACTGTATTGCTTTCGTTTAATTTTAACAGTCTTTACAA
>JBDSIC010000482.1:0-8477 GCA_039918195.1 Mucilaginibacter sp. | reverse complement strand
TTATCCTCAGCCGGTAAGTTTATAGCAGCAAAAACCATTAATACAATAACATACATCAATGATTTTGGGATTGATAGAGCTGATAATATTTATCTGTCAGGCGAAAAAGACCAGGGCGAGATACCCGGTACCAGCAATTATTATTTAAAGCTGGATAAAAGTGGCCGCACTTTGGTCAGCAAACTTGGAGCCGGCGATAATTCTTCCCCAAAGTTGCTGGTAGATACTTCTGCCAACATATTTATGAACTATACTTCGGGATTTGGAAAATATACCGGTGATGGTACACTGATATGGAAGGCAAATATAGATCAGCATTTTAGGCCTGCATTTGCCCTTGATAAATATAATTATTTATATACTGTTGCAAAAACAAGTAGTTTAAACTTTAAAAAGCACAATAGCAATGGGCAGATAGTATGGCAACGTACCATCCCTCAAATTACCGGAGCAATAAAAATACTAATGACGGTTGATGAGCAAAACAACGTAATTATTTGCTCGAGTTATAACATGGAAACACGTATTATAAAATACCCGGCCTGCCAATAACCATATCAAACCTGTGCGATATATTTCAATAGAAAAAATCAATAATTACTATATTTGTATAGATAAAATCTATATATGACGCTTACCCAGCTTGAATATATTGTGGCGGTTGATACCTACCGCAGTTTTGTTACCGCCGCCGACAAGTGTTTTGTTACCCAGCCTACCCTGAGTATGCAGGTGCAAAAGCTGGAGGATGACTTAGGCGTAAAACTTTTTGACCGTAGCCGGCAGCCCATTACACCTACTGAAATAGGCATTGAGATTATAGAACAGGCTCGAGTACTACTGGCCGAAAGTGAAAAGGTCAGGGAGATAATTTCTGACAGGCAGAAAGAACTGTCGGGCGAGTTGAAGGTAGGTATCATACCCACGGTTGCGCCATACATTTTACCTAAAATATTAACGGGTTTTATTGCTAAATATCCGCAGGTAAAGCTTATTGTGTGGGAGCAAACAACCGAGCAGATAGTCCAGCAGTTAAAACTAGGCACACTGGATTGCGGTATACTATCTACCCCCCTGCATGAAACCAACCTGACCGAGATACCGGTATTTTACGAGAACTTTGTGGCCTATGTATCCAAGGGCAGCAAGTTGTTTAAAAAGAAAAACATTGAGCCTGATGATATTGATATAGAAGAAATATGGGTGCTTAACGAAGGCCACTGTATGCGCGAGCAGGTACTGAATATTTGCCAGCGGCGTAAAGCTACCAAAGGCGCTCAGCATTTTGAGTACAACACCGGCAGCGTAGAAACCCTTAAACGGATGGTAGACCAGAACAATGGCGCCACCATTTTACCTGAACTTGCCCTGGCCGATATGAGTGATAAACAACTGGATCGGGTACGTTACTTTAAATCGCCCGAGCCTGCGCGCGAAGTAAGCCTGGTGATACAGCGCAATTTTTTAAAACGCCGCATGATAGAAGCTCTGAAGAACGAGATACTGGATTTTATACCCAAACGCCTGCGGAGCAAGAAAAAGAAGGAGATAATGGAAATTTAGAGATTAGAGGCTGGTGATTAGATTAGGTTTTGCGTCAGGATAATTAGTGAACTTTTCAACTGATCTCTAATCACCAGTCTCTAATGTCTATCAAACCACCACCTCCACATCAGTAACGGCATGGCCTGTACAGGTAAGCACCCAGCCTTTGGCCATATCTTCTTCGGTGAGTACATCGTTGCGGGCCATTTCAACCTTGCCGGTTTTGCAGATAGCCGCGCAGGCCGAGCATACCCCCGCCCGGCAACTATATGGTAAACGGATATTATTTTGGAGCGCAGCCTGTAGTATGGACTGGTTGTCGCCGGCTATAATATCATAATGCTCCCCATTGAAGGTAATACCTACTTTACGCGGGGGATAGTTTAATACAGGCGAAGCAACAGGTACCGTATCCAGCACAAAATTCTCTTTACGTATATGCGCCGGCTCAACACCCATGTATAACAGGGTTAGCCTAACCATCCGCATATAATCAAACGGGCCGCACAGGTAAAAATCGGCATTAGTTAAACCGCTTGGTGTGTGGGTACTTATCAGCTGCTCGGCCATGTAATTGTTAAGCCGGTTAGCATCGCTGCTTAGAAGGTGAATAATTTTTAACCTGTTGGAATGTGCGGCGGCAAGCGCATCCAATTCGGCCTTAAAAATAACGGATGAACTGCCCAGGCTGCTATAAATAAGGGTGATATTACTTTCACCCTCGCGGTTTAAAACATATTTAAGCTGCGAAAAAACCGGCGTTATGCCGCTGCCCGCCGCAAATATGATGATGTCCTTTTTGGCCTGGTAGCCGGCAATAATAAAGCGCCCTGCCGGCTCAATGGCGTTGAGTACATCGCCCTGCTTTATTTTGGTGAACAGGTAGCGGGATATTTCGCCGTTGGTAATACGCTTAACGGTGATGGAAAAAAAATCTTCATCGGGCGAGGAACTTAACGAGTACGAACGGCGTATCTCATCATCGTGGTGCGAAAACACCAGTGTGATGAACTGCCCGGCCTCGTAAATTATTTTTTTGCCTGATGCCTCCTTTAAGTAAAAGGTAACGGTATCGGCAGTTTCACGTTTTATGGCTTCAACTATTAACTGAAGCATGGTGTTAGATAGTTAAAGCTATTTTACCAAACTGCGGCGAATTATCCATCCGCCTTATCGCTTTTTCGGCATCGGCCAGCGGGAATACCTCGTCTATCACCGGCACCAGCTTATGCTCGTCCACATAGGCCAGCATTTGGCCAAACTCGGTGGGTGTACCCATGGTAGTACCTAAAATGCTGATGTGCCGCCAGAATATCTTACGGCCATTTATTTCGGGGATATTACCACCCGCCGTGCCGCCAAAAAATACGATACGCCCGCCGGGCTTGATAATATCCAGCAGTTTGGCAAAACCATCGCCCAGCGCGCTGTCAATAATAACATCAAAACCGCCCGAAAGCAATTTAAGCTGTTCAGCCCAATCCTGCGCTTTGTAGTTTACGCCGGCCAGTGCGCCCAGCTGCCTTGCCCGTTCTATCTTTTCGCCGGTGCCTGACGTTACAAAAACCTTGCAACCGGCTGCCACGGCAAATTGCAGGGCAAAAGTACCTGCTCCGCCGCCAACGCCGGTTACTAATACGGTATCGCCCTTTTTTGGGCGGCCTTTGGTGAACAGTGCGCGGTAGGCCGTTAAACCCGCTACAGTTAATGTTGCGGCCTGTTCCCAGGTTAAATGCGCCGGCTTAAATTGCAGCTGCTCTTTCTTTACAGTAATGTATTCGGCAAATGTACCATTATGCGGCGGCAGACCGATTATCCCGAAATCATCCGCTTGGTACTCCTCGCTATCGCCCCAATTGCGGGCAGGGTAAATGATCACCTCTTTGCCTATCCAATCCCTATCGGTATCAGGCCCAACTTCGGTAATTATACCCGCACCGTCGCTGCCTATGATGGCGGGGTAGGATATACCTGCATATTTGCCCCGGGTTATCCACCAGTCGCGCCGGTTTAGGGATGCGGCCTTTAGCTGTATCAGCACCTCGCCGGTTTGGGGTATGGGTTTGTCAACTTCCCTTAACACTAAGGGTTTGTCGA
The DNA here is from genome assembly GCA_039918195.1 of Mucilaginibacter sp. Classification (GTDB taxonomy): domain Bacteria; phylum Bacteroidota; class Bacteroidia; order Sphingobacteriales; family Sphingobacteriaceae; genus Mucilaginibacter. The sequence goes on along the minus strand of JBDSIC010000482.1, from coordinate 4,835 downwards.
GGCCTTCTAATATTATTGCTTTCATAATGGTATTATTTAGCCTCACCTAAATCCTCTCCGAAGGAGAGGACTTGAAAAGGCATTTTTAAAAGTATCCCCTCTTGGGGGAGATCCGATAGCTATCGGATTAGAGAGGGCTAAACAAAAAACGGCAGAATGTTAACACCCTGCCGCTGATAATTATGCTCCCCCTTCAGGGGGTTGGGGGGTTATGCAATCGCTTTAGCGTATAGCTCAGCCACTTTACTCCAGTTGATAACGGCCCATATCGCAGCCAAATAATCGGGGCGGCGGTTTTGGTATTTCAGGTAGTAAGCATGTTCCCAAACGTCGATGCCTAAAATTGGTGTGCCTTTTACTTCGGCAATATCCATTAAAGGGTTGTCCTGGTTAGGGGTAGAGGTAACTGCCAGTTTTTTATCGGCAGTAACAATTAACCATGCCCAGCCCGAGCCAAACCGCGTAGCGCCTGCTTCAGATACTTTGGTTTTCAAATCAGCGAATGAACCGAAAGTGCTGTTGATGGCATCGGCCAGTTCACCTGTAGGCTCGCCGCCTGCGTTTGGCGCAAGCAATGTCCAAAACAGGCTGTGGTTATAGTGGCCACCGCCGTTGTTGCGTACTGCAGGAGGAAACTTCGAGATGTTTTTTATGAGGTCAAGGATATCGCTATCAGCCTCAGGTTTACCTTCTAAAGCCTTGTTCAGGTTAGTAACGTATGCCTGGTGGTGTTTGCCATGGTGAATTTCCATGGTAGCGGTATCAATATGTGGTTCTAATGCGTCGGTAGCGTAAGGTAACGCCGGTAGTGTAAAAGCCATGATATTTATGTTTTTAAGTTTTTCGATTACGAACAAATATAAGTGATGAACTCGTGTTTTGTTCTAAATTAATGTCATGTTTTTAGTTGGTTGATAGCTGGTAGTTCATAGTTGATAGCCGGAACTACAGGTTTTGCCATGAACTATGAACAATTAACCATGAACTAAAGCCTACCTTTTCGCCTTAAAAAAATTCCTCACCAACTCCGCGCATTCATTTTCGCGGATACCGCCGATAACCTCGGTTTTGGGGTGGGTTACTTTTTGGTTGAGCCGGCCAAAGCCCATACGCGCATCATACGCGCCAAAAACTATTTTGCTAAGCTGGAACCAGTACGACGCGCCGGCGCACATTACGCAGGGTTCAAGCGTTACATACAGGGTACAATCTTTAAGGTATTTGCCACCCATATAGTTGGCCGCAGCTGTCATGGCCTGCATTTCGGCGTGGGCAGATACATCGGTTAGCCGCTCGGTAAGGTTGTGGCCGCGACCGATGATCTGTCCTTTGCACACCACGATGGCACCAATAGGTATCTCGTCTTCAGCTAAGGCGAGTTTAGCCTCGCGCAGCGCCTCGTTCATAAAAAAGTCGTCGGGCGAGATGGTATTATCGCCTTCAAAATTGATGTAGCGCATCAGTGTTTGTCAAATTTGCGTTCTAAGTGTTTTTCTGTTAACAGGATTACCATTACTGCGGAACCACCTGAAGCGATAATAGTAAGTAAAATAAAAATGCCCGACCGGATATGTTCCGAAATATCACTGGCGCTTAAAAGTAAATTTACCGCTAACCCGATCACAACAAGCACGACACCAATTTTAACCATTAGTTTTGAGGAATAGCAGTTCGCCTCATCCCATTTTTGTTGATTTTCCATTGATGAAGGCATACGGTACCCATACCAGTGATTAACACGCCTGGGTGGAAAGCATTTGGTGGTAATGCCTATCACAAAGAGTATCACTCCTATCAGCTGTGGCCCTATTAACCAGTGTTCTGCATTCATCACTATATTAATTTACTCCCGTTTGGTACAGGCCGCTCTACCGCTGCCAGTACAATATCACCATTTTCGTCGGCAAAGCCAGTAATTAAAAACTCCGACATAAACTTTCCTATTTGTTTTTTAGGGAAGTTGATAACGCCGATAATTTGCCTGCCCGTCAACTCGGCCCTCGTATAGTGTTTGGTTATTTGCGCGCTCGACCATTTAATGCCAAACTCCCCAAAATCAACTTTAAGTTTATACGCAGGCTTACGTGCTTCCGGATATTCAATCGCATCAAGTATGGTGCCAACCCGAAGCTCTACTTTTTCAAAATCGTTCCAGTTGATGGGTTCCATAAAACAAAGGTAAACGAATTAGAAATAAGAGCTATTTATAAATAAAAGGTAAAACAGGAAGACTTGATATGGTGTAGTGTAGCAGATAGGGTAATACACCTGCAACACTGTCAAAATTTTGGCACCAAATTAAGTTTGTATACTTCGATAACAAATTTGTATCAGCCTCACCTGAATCCTCTCCAAAGAAGAGACTTTAAAGTAGTTCTTTAAAAGCCCTCTCCTTTGGAGAGGGTGGGGTGAGGCATGAGCCTTCCTCCGTTTCGTTTTTGTAACTTTGCTTCCGCTTAAAAGAACATTATGCCCATAACACCCAAACAACCCGCTATCCAAAAAGAAAACCTGCACCCCCGCAACGCGCACCGGCAGGGTTACGATTTTAAGCAGCTGATAAAAATAACGCCGGAGCTTAAGCCTTTTGTTAAGCTGAACGAACACGATATACTATCCATCAATTTTAGCGATGCCGAAGCGGTAAAGATGCTGAACAGGGCTTTGCTGCAGCAGTACTATGGCATTGCCGGCTGGGATATACCCGAAGGCTACCTTTGCCCGCCGGTACCCGGCCGGGCTGATTATATCCATTACATAGCCGACCTGCTGGCCGAAACCAATAATGGGAAGGTTCCGGCAGGTAAAAAAATGAAAATACTGGATATTGGTATGGGCGCCAACTGCATTTATCCTGTAATTGGTAGCAGCGTGTACGGCTGGCAGTTTGTAGGCACCGATATTGACCCCATAGCCATACGCTCGGCGAAGGATATTATGGAGGCCAATAAACATTTAAAAGGGCAAATACTGCTGCGGCAGCAAACCAACAAGCACAACATATTTAAAGGTATTGTTTTGCAGGATGAAGGCTTTGATGCCACCATTTGTAACCCGCCGTTCCATGCCTCTACGCAGGAAGCGCAACTGGCCAGCGTTAACAAATGGAACAAACTAAATGCAGATGGCAAAACCCGCGCAGCGCTAAACTTCGGCGGCCAGAAAAAGGAATTATGGTACCCCGGTGGCGAAGCCGCGTTTATTAAACTAATGGTGGAGCAAAGCGCGCTGGTGGCCAAACAATGTTTATGGTTCACCACGCTGGTATCAAAAAAAGATACGCTTGACGGCGTTTACAGGGCGATAAAAAAAGCCGAGGCAGTTGATGTGCGCACGATCAGCATGTCTCAGGGGCAAAAGGTAAGCCGGATTGTTGCCTGGACGTTTTTGGACGAAGCCGGGCGCAAAGAGTGGGCGGCAACGTGGTGGAAGTGATTTTAGATTAAAGAATCAAGAAGTAAGAATCAGAAAAAAATTTGCTTCACAGTGGCTTGAGTTTATAACTTCATACTGTGGCTGTCACGCTATATCGGTTATCAAATTCTTCACTCACTCGGAATGACAAAGAAATTTCTTAACTCTTGATTCTCTACAAAAGGTCAAATCCAATGTCTTTCCTGAAATACACGCCATCGTAATAAATACGGCTGGCATCGGCAGTAGCCTGTTGCAGTGCATCAAACATATCATCCTGCAAAGTGGTAATAGCCAAAACGCGCCCGCCGGTGGCCTTTACCTCGTCGCCGGCCAAGGATGTGCCTGCATGGAAAACATGCGAACCGCGTACATTATCAATACCCGTAATGGTTTTGCCTGTTAAGTACTCGCCGGGATAGCCGCCTGCTACGCATACTACGGTAACGGCTACTTTGTTTGATATAATGAGTTCCTTTTCGTTAAGGTTACCTTCGGCTACGCCTAACAGCAGGTCTACAAGGTCGCTTTCTATGCGAGGCAGTACACTCTCGGTTTCGGGGTCGCCCATGCGGCAGTTGTATTCTATCATGTAGGGCTCGCCGCCGCAGTTCATCAGGCCTATGAAGATAAAACCCTTGTAGCTGATATTATCTTTTTTCAAGCCCTCGATAGTAGGGATGATCATACGCTGCTCCACCTTATCTAAAAACTCCTTATCGGCAAAAGGTACCGGCGAAACCGAACCCATGCCGCCTGTATTTAAACCGGTATCGCCCTCGCCTATACGTTTATAATCTTTGGCTGATGGTAATATTTTATAGTTGCTGCCGTCGGTCATCACAAAAACCGATAGCTCAATACCCTGCAAAAATTGTTCAATCACCACCTTTGAGCTGGCATCGCCAAATTTGGCATTGGTCAGCATTTCGGTCAGTTCCAGTTGTGCTTCCTGTAAGGAAAGGCATATTAAAACACCTTTGCCGCCGGCAAGGCCGTCAGCTTTTAGTACAATGGGCAGGCCGATGGTTGGCAGGTATTTAAACCCTTCCTGCAAAGTTTCGCGGGTAAAGGTTTTTGAGGCTGCCGCCGGGATATTGTGGCGCTCCATAAACTGCTTGCTGAAATCCTTGCTGCCTTCCAGCTGCGCGGCTTCGGCCTGCGGACCAATAACCGGTACATGCTTTATCTCATCATCCGCCAAAAAGAAATCATGAACACCTTTAACCAGCGGTTCCTCGGGACCAACCATCACCATACCGATATTATTAGCCAGTACAAAAGTTTTGATAGCGGCAAAATCGGTAACCTTAATGTTTACGTTGGTGCCATACTGCCCGGTGCCGGCATTACCGGGGGCAATAAAAAGCTTTTCGCATTTGGGGCTTTGTGTCATTTTCCAGGCGAAGGCGCTTTCCCTT
>JBDSIC010000481.1:0-8037 GCA_039918195.1 Mucilaginibacter sp. | reverse complement strand
CACTGCGCCAAACTGTCCAGTTTTTGCCCTGTCATGATGTAAGACGGTTTCCGATTGATGGTAATTCGGACCGAAATGGGAAACTTTCCGTCTTTGGACGGGCGTTTCCAAATGTAAAGATCTACTGTTGCCATTACTTATTTCTTTAAGTTAATGGCTGGCCAACCACGGTGGTAAAGTTACTTGTTTTGTTAAAACAATGTTTAAACAATGGGCGGTTCTATACGGTTCCGGATGGTTTTATATAGTCTCATCACTTGCCAAAAATGCCCTTTTGGAGCTATTTAGGCCTATTTTGAAATTATTCCCGTCCGGCTCATAACCCGAAGGTCGTAGGTTCGAGTCCTGCTCCCGCTACCGGAAATAAAAAGCCTCAGGTTTAAACATCTGAGGCTTTTTTTGTTTGGGAAATTTGTGGAATAATGATTGTTAATTGTTAGCTGCCATTTCTTGCATTTACTGTGGAATCGTAAATGATAACTAAATATTTACAGAAATTTTAAGCAGATGGTTTGCAATCATTTGTGTTTCATCATTTGAAAAACACGGTTTAAAATAATTAGCATAACTAAGTAGGTTATTCAACGTCAAAATTTTCACGTATTGGAATTCCTCAATCGGTTTATGATTTATAAAAACGATCAAATTTCGTATCGGAATTTTTCTGTCGCCCCAGTGATGTTTTTTTAGAGTTAATTTTGTGTCGAAAAATTTTCCATTTAATATTTTGTACAAAGCAAAATTTGCCCGTTTTATTTGCTGGACAGGCGAATACAGGATTGGATTGTTTATCGAATTTTGGCTCCAATTTTTTGTTTCTATCAAAAAAACGCCGGCAGGAGTTATTAAAATATGATCAATTTGCACAGATTTAATGTAGTCGCTTTCCTTTTGATTATAAATAGAGGGATGAAACTTACAGACAAAATCATTAATTAAAATGCAATCATCAGCTAATATTTCCAATTCACTCACTACTTTCTGTTCCCCCAAAGCGCCATAAACCAAATTATTTATCTGGTCAATCACAATCTTCTTCTTCTCAAGTTCATGTAATTGCGGCAAACAGCTTTGCATTACTGCATCTTCAGGCCTTAAAACGACAAATTCATATCGGATTTTTTTCTTGTTGTAATCCTCAACCAAATGTTTAATAGAATACGCAACTCTAAAATTGAAAATAATTAGTTTGAACTGGATTTTTAGCTTAAGCCATATCTTTTTAATATAACTGATAAATGATTGAATAATGTTATAATGGGTGACGGGTAAGTCTTCTAACAGCTGTTTTAAGTTTTTGAGATTTAATGTCAATACTTGTTTAACTGACATTCTCTTTGCTTTAATGAAATCCTCTAATCGAACCACCTCGACACTAAGTAGTTTCTTTTCCCGCTCAATAAGAAGTTCATGTTTTGAAATAATTTGCTGACGTGTGACTACGTAATCTTTCTGGAAATTGATTAGCTCATCTAACGATTGATATTCATTCAGATTATGCTCATGCAAATGTGCTTTTATAGCAGTCAAACAACCTACATCATTATAAACTTTGCACATATAATTCCGAATATACTATTATTAACTTACACATGGTTAATAACAGAATCCAAGATTTACGCTACCTTACAAAGCAGAATTTCATGTTGTGGCATGGTCGTAGGCTCGAGTTCTGCTTCCGTTACCGGAGGAATGAAACCGCCTTTCTGATGAAGAAAGGCGGTTTTCTATTTTGGCAAAATACAATGTGCCGTTTCCTGTTTATAAGGCACTTTTTAGGGTTCGAGTGTTGTTCCTTATCCACCACTTGAATTAACGAAACTGCTAATCTATTTTATAAACAGTAAGTTAATTAGCCTATTGGGTTTGCGCAACAACCGAATAATTAAGTTTATTGGCGGTATGGCTGATATTAGCGGCTGTTATAAAATTTATTGTAACAGGCGATGCAGAAGCGTTCAACGCTTTAACCGTCATGATTAACGGAAGGGTGAATTTACTTGTCAGGCGAATAGTATTAACACAGTTCAATCCGCCACCTAAAATGGCATTGGTTACATCTGTTGTGCCAATTTTAAAGGTAACTTGCCAATTGGCAGTATTCCCGGCCACAGCTGCGGTAATAAGGGGCGATAATTCAATAGCAGTATCCGGCTTATTTGAAAAATTAAGCTGCATGCTGTAAGACGTGGCCGCATTCATAATTATTTGGGCATGGGAATTATCCGGAAGGCTAACCATTGTGTTATTGGACACAATGCCTGTATTGGGTATTGCCATTTTAGGCAGCGTATTTAAATGCCTGATCAGCCAGTAGCCAAAGCCGGTTTGTGAATTTGCGGGCACATTTGTTCCGTTCTTAATGTTCACTTCAGGAAAGATGGCGGTGCCTTGTTCCTGGTAAAGATACAGATCCCACTCGTCCAGGGCGGCATCGTGATCTTCAAATCCCATTACACATGATTTAGCTGTGCCGAAAAAATTTGAGGAAGCAGGGGCGTAGTTGGGGTCTCCAAAAAAACCTGAGGGAGCCGGGTCCATGCTCGCTAATTTTCCATTATCATGTGCAAATTTAGTTGCGGAATACGCCCCTTCTCGCATATTTTTATAATTGCCATACCAAAGTCCCATCGGCCCGTCAAATGAAATGCCATCTGTTGCTAATATATAACTCCTGATTCTGGCGTTTATACCGTGATTGCTATTAATATCTCCGCCAAAGTCCCATGGCCCCCACAACTGCAGGCATGGCCGGTTTCCTTTATATGTTCTTAGCGTTGCTGTCCTTGCCGGGGTTGTACCGTAGTTAATACCCGCGCTGTTCACATTAAACCCTGCATTGGTTAACAGATCGATGTAAGACCTGTCCACCGCGTCATTCACAGGATGCCCGCTGGCCTGAACCGTAGTTTCAGTGCTCGCCGCATAATAGCAGCCTTTATTGGTAAAAGCAGCAGCCATTGCCTGAAGATTAGCCAAAGGCGTATTTCTTGAATTATTTCCGTCCATTGTTATAAAACTTTGTACATAACCATCGGCATGTGTCCGCACGTATTCCCATTGACTATAATTAGCCGGGTTTGACAACTTTGCCATTTGACCATCGCCGGGCAGGCGGGGCCCTTCATCTACCGTACCAAAGTAGACAAGGGTTGTACGTTCCCTTATCCTTGCCGCCGCGGTAGTAGATAGCTGGTTATAACCCCACATCTGTGACGATAGATTTGCAAAGGGCTGCAATTGGGAAAGGCCATTGCTGCTTGCTGTAATGGCTAAACCGTCTGCCTTATTAACCACTTTATACGCCTTTAAACCGGTTAACTGAAGATACCACTGCTGGGCAGCAGTACCGGTATATGGCCCCTGTACCAACACTTGCTTTCCAGTGTAATTATAAGATTGCAGGTACAAATTGCTGCCTACGTTGCGGATAGAAAACAAATTGGCCGATACCTGTGTAATTTGCCACTTTTGAAACGGACTACCGTTAAATACTGTAAAATTAAATGAGTTGCCCGGCGCTGTCGAGTTGTTTGATACACTGCCCGCTTTACCATCAAACGCTATAAATTGGTAAAAACCGGTACTCCCCACCTCATTTAGTTTTAACCCGCTGCTATTTGCAATGGCGCCGGGTTGTTGGACCGCTTCGGGTTTATAATTGTTTTTACTGCAGTTTTGCAACAAAAAGACAGCTAAACATAGCGTGAGTACCCTTAAAACATTTTTTTTCATCTGTATAGTTTATAATATACGTGTCAACAGCTTAAAATTATTAATTAAATTCCCTACCAGTTATCCGTTCTAAAAGGCTCCATGGGTAAGCCATCGCCATTATACAACCTGCTTACTGCCTCATTAGTAAATGCGTACCGTACAGACCTAACTGTAGTTACATTTGCCGGCACTGTAAGCATGATAGTACTACCACTGATGGCAGCCTGGGCGGTATAGAAAACCTTATCATCGCCGGCAACAGTGAACACCTGCAAAAGAGGCCCTACAGTTTTAAGGCTATTCGCGTTATTAAAGGTTATTGATATTGTTTTGCCGGTTTGGATAAATGATTTGTATGACGGGCCTACTGCCGCAACCTGCAGGTTATAATCAAAACGCATAGCCAGCCGTGCAAGGCGGTCGGCAATTACTGCCTTTGCCCGGTAATGGGCATTGTTAACCTCATTTACGTCTGCACTCACTGCCATACCTGTTTTAGCGGTTGCACGTACGTTAGCCTGCGCCTCCTCAAAACGAGAGTAAAAATCTTTAGCGCCCGACCCAAAATGCTGCGGCGACTTCTGTACAAAATAAAAAGGCAGGTCGCCCTGGTTAAATAACGTGCGCCACTGCGCTATCAGCGCCCGGTGTAACACGGTGTAATTACTCGCAGGTAAATTATTCGCGTTGCTTTCGCCCTGATCCCACACAAATCCTTTGATGGACATATTCCTCAACGGTGAGATCATTCCATAATAAAATCCGCCTAATCCGCTGGTGTAATAAGCCTTTAGTATTGGGTCGGCCTGTATGCTCTCCACGCTGGTCCACGCCTCGGCAGAGGTGCCTGCAAATGCCGACACGAGAATACCAATAGGCACATGCAACGCACTATCCAGCTTAGCTCCAAAATAATAACCCAGTGCGCTATACTGGCCCGCTGTAGCCGGTGAACAAACCGACCATTTTGTATTGCCTATATTGCCTGACGGACTATTTACAAAGCTTACAGGCACACTAAGATAACGCACATTGGGATGATTAGCTTTCGCTACTTCCTGTTTGTAGTTGTACGCCCCGGCTAATAAAAAGTTGACGCTATCCATCAACATCGTCATATTTGACTGGCCGCCGCATATCCATACATCACCTATTAATATATTGGTAAGTTTAACAACCGGCTTGCCGGCAACAGATGCAGTGATAGTTTGGGGGCTGGCATTTGCGGATGCCGCAGGAATTTTAACCAGCCAATGACCGGTGGCATCGTTAACTGCCGTAAAAACAGACTGGTTCCAGCTTACTTTAACAGCAACAACTGTGTTTGCAGTACCAAAACCCCACACTGAAACAGGTTTATCGCGCTGTACCACCATGTTGCTTTGTAAAACATTGGCAATGCTAAATTTAGTTGCCTTAAGGGTATCAGCAGTTACTTCGTTGTAACCCCAGGCCTGGGTTGCTGAATTTTTATATGGCTGTAATTGTTCAAATTGGTTAGTCGTACCATTAATGGCCAGTCCGTCGCCTTTGTTTATTGCTTTATAAATACGGGTGCCGGTTAATGCAAGGCTCCATAACTGGGCATCGGTACCGGTATACGGCCCCTGAACCAGCATCTCTTTGCCATTGTTGTTGTACGATTGCAGGTATAAATTGCTGCCTAAGTTTTTTATGGAATAATGACTGGTAGTTACCCGGGTTATTTGCCATTTCTGAAATGGGGTGCCTGCATAGTCAGCAAAATCAAACGAATTGCCCGGTGTGGTTGAACTATTTGCCACCCCGGCGGCAGCGCCATTGCTTGCTATAAATCTGTACAAGCCGGCGCTTCCTACAGCATCCAGCTTTAACCCGCTTGAAGTGGCGATTGGGTCAGCGTTGTTTGGTGTTACTACCGGTTGGTAATTGTTTTTGCTACAGCTTTGTAAGACTGCTAAAAATACAATCGCAATAAAAAATCCCTGTCTCATCCTGTCTGTTTATCTGATTTTTGGTTAATAACAAACTATGCCATATACTTAAGCCACCTGGCTTTCACGTATAGTTTATCCTTTACAATATATATGCGGTTGTAATGGGTGATAATTTATTAGGTTATATCAAAGGCAAATATAGTTTATGTAATTTATCTTCACAAAATATTTACCATCCTTTTCACCATTAATGAAAAAGCTGTTTTTATTGATTTCCATATTTATAGTGGCGCAAAACGTAACAGCACAAAAAAAAGAGCTGAGACAGATTGCTGATAGCATCAAGGCAGAGGGGGAAATGCTTTATCGTTCCGAATGGACATCGGGGCATAGTTCACAGATTTTTACCTCCATTTTCCTCTGGAAGAAACTTCTATCTGGTGGATATTTTTCTTATGAGACCAAAAAAGGAATGGCCACTGTCTTTTTTTCTAAAAGTGATGACCCGGTGGTAATAGCAACCGTTAAGTTCGATTATGGTTTAGACTCTACTAAATACCATATAGACTCTGTAACAAGAAAATTTACCGAAAGTGAAAAAGAGTTCTATACAATCCGGTCAAAAGCTGCACAAGTTACTTCAAACGATACCCTTTTTAAATTTTATCAAAATACGAGTTTAAACCTTGTTCCTATTATTAAAAATGGAATAAAAAAAGTATACATTATCACTGCTCAAACCGCACCGGATGCAGTATTATTAGGAAATGATTACCTGATTAATTTCGACAAACAAAATAATATAATTAAAAAAACAAAGCTTCATAACAATCTTATTCCCCTCGAGACTGGCGGCCCGGATACGATAAAAGCCGCCGCACACAACCATGTAGATGGAACAAGTCCTTTTATTACTGCGACAGACATTTGCGCATATAAATTATGGAAGCCAAAAATCACCTGGGTCATCAGTTTTGTTTATTCAGCCGGGTATGTATCTGCATGGCACTTTAGTGATGAATCTTTAGAAATTTTTACCCAGGCCCAATGGGGAAAAATAATGAAAAAGAAAAAATAGCATAAGGCAATTTACGCCCCGCTTGTGATTAGCCAGAGTTATAGTTAACCACCTTGTGTAAACCCCTACCCGGATTACCAACATGGTGCCAAAATTCTGCAAGTGTTCATTCTTGTTCACTGGGTGTTCATTTTTGTTCACTGGATGTTCACGGTGTTAACGCCTTGAAAAATGAACGCTTGTACATACAAACCAGCTCGCCAAATCCCGCCAAAAAGCGTAATATTGCCCAAAATATACCCTTACACAATGAATAAACCTTCGGGCTCGCTGTTCCAGCTGGCTGTTATATTAAGCGCATTTGGCTTTTTCGTTGATATATATGATCTGCTGCTGTTTACCATTGTGCGGAAACCCAGCCTTGCCGAACTTGGCCTTGGCCCCGCAGAAATACTGACACAGGGCGAATTGCTGATAAGCGTGCAAATGATAGGCATGCTGCTTGGCGGCATTATGTTTGGCATACTGGGCGATAAAAAAGGCCGGCTGAAAGTGCTGTTCGCCTCTATATTGCTGTACTCTATTGCCAATATCCTTAACGGTATGGTTACTACCGTAAACCAATATATTATACTGCGCTTTATTGCGGGTATAGGTTTGGCAGGAGAACTTGGCGCCGGTGTAACCCTGGTAAGCGAACTGCTGCCAAAAGAAAAACGCAGCACCGCAGCAGGCCTTATAGCAGGGTTCGGGCTAATGGGTGCAGTAACCGCATTTTTTGTGCACGAGCAGGTAAGCTGGCGCGGATGCTACTATATAGGCGGGATATTAGGGATCATACTGTTACTGATGCGCTTCCGGATAAAAGAGAGCAGCCTGTTCACTGCCATGCACCGGTCCGACGTGCCGAGGGGCAACTTCCTGATGCTGTTTAATAACCGCCGGCGCTTTACCCGGTATATCCAGATCATCCTAATCGGCTTGCCTTGCTGGTACATTATAGCCGTACTGATCACCTTTGCCGATAAATTTGGCGACGAAATGGGTATAACCGGCATTGATCCCGCCAAAGCGGTGATGTTTTTGTACCTGGCCATAGCCGCCGGCGACGTAACCGTGGGCTGGCTAAGCGAGCGGTTGAAGAGCCGCAAAAAGGTTTTCTTTATTTTTTACGGGATAACTATCCTGTTCACCCTGCTTTTCTTTTTACAGCACGACAAAAGCACTACCATGTTCTATTGGATTTGTGTTGGGCTCGGCTTTGGCGCAGGGTTTAACGTGATATACCTTACCATGGGGGTTGAGCAGTTTGGCACCAACCTGCGCGCTTCGGCAGGTGTTAGCGTGCCTAATATGGTACGGGGCTCGGTACCGCTCATTATCCTG
>JBDSIC010000480.1:0-3592 GCA_039918195.1 Mucilaginibacter sp. | reverse complement strand
TTGAATGACAACGGCAAGAACGTACGCGACCCGCTTAATGAAGGCGGAGGCTACAAGATAACCGGCATATCACAGGCCACCGGGCAGGAGGTTACTGCTTATGTTGATGCACGCGCCTACTTCAGGAACAACATTGGCACACGCATTTACGAAGAATGGCTGTACGATGCCTCGTACATACGGCTACGGGAAGTAAGCGTAGGGTATGCCTTTAACCAGGCTCTTTTGGCAAAAACGCCTTTTAAAATTGCCAAATTTTCGCTGATAGCGCGCAACCCCTTGATGATATGGCAAAAAGCGCCGAAGGGCCTGAACCCGGCCGAGCTTTCATCCGGCAGTTCATCCATCAGCTGGATAGAGAAGGGCGAACTGCAAACCGTACGGTCGTTCGGTGTAAATTTAAGCCTAACCTTTTAAGCGATAAACAATGAAAAAACTAATTATATATAGCAGCTTATTGGTGTCGGGAATAGCGCTGTTGAGCAGCTGCACCAAGTTTAATGATTCCATTAATACTGATTCGAATAACCCAACCAAAGCTTCGGGTATGCAACTGATAGCCAATGCGGAGCTGGCCTTACCAACGCTAAGCTCGTCGCCTTATGGTGTGCATTACCCGCAGTACTTGTCTAATACGTCGTTTACTGATAATAGCAGGTATGTTACGGTTAACTTTAACTTTTATACTTTTTACAGCGGCCCGCTAATCAACCTTGAAAACGCAATCAACTCGCAGCTTGATGCCAACCAGGGCATGATAGCTAACCAGGTAGCGGTAGCAAAAATATTGAAAGCCTACTTTTACTGGCACATGACCGACCGCTGGGGACCGCTTCCCTACTCACAAGCACTAAAAGGAAGCGCGAATTTCACCCCTGCATATGATAGTCAGCAGGACATTTACAATTCGCTTTTTGCTTTGCTGGACGAGGCGAACACGGCTATAGTAGCTACCAATGGCAACCTTAAAAATGAGATAGTTTATAAGGGCGATGTACTCAAATGGAAAAAACTGGGCAATACAATTCACCTGTTAATGGCACTGAGATTAAGCAAGGTCGACCCGGTAAAAGGCAGTGCGGAGTTTAACAAAGCACTTACCAACGGCATTATGACTAACAACGCCGATAACCTCGCTTATCAGCATATAAATGAAACGAACAACGAGAATTACTGGTATAACTCGTTCACACGCCTGGGCCGCAACTGGTTTGCTTTAAGCAAGCCGCTGGTGGATTATATGCAGCCGCTGAATGACCCACGACTGCCGGTATTTGGTAACCCAAATAAAGCCGGTAATTATGTGGGACTGGAATACGGCAAAGCCATACCCAATTCAGGCGATATTGATAATGTATCGCTTTTGGGCTCGTCGCTGCGCAATCAAAATTCCCCTGTTTATTTGGTGACCTATGCCCAGGCGCTTTTTGCCATGGCGGAGGCTGCTAAGTTAGGCTGGATAGCGGGTGGCGACGCCACGGCTGCTGACAACTACTATCTGGCTGTTAAAAACTCTGTTGCACAATGGACTGGAAGCCCTGCCACGGCGGATTTTTTAAATACAGAAGGTGTAAAATATGAAGCGGCGAACGCTATGGAACAAATTGCCACCCAGCGTTGGGTGCATCTTTTTCTGCATGGCTACGAAGGCTGGGCCGAGTGGCGCCGGACAGGCTACCCCATTTTAGTTGCCGCGCCGGGTGCCAATGGTGACAAGATACCCCGCCGGGAAGGTTACCCTACGCAGGAACGTGCAAATAATACGGCTAACTATAATGCAGCTGTAGCATCCTTTCCGTACGGCGGCACGGACGACCTGAATGCAAGGGTTTGGTGGGATAAGCCTTAAATTATTACATTAGCATTTCGGCATAGCCACCTGTCAACCTGTAATTTAAACGATGTTCACTGTCATTATTTGTATCATACTGCTTATTGTACTGGTCAGCTGGGCTAAGGTAAACCCTTTCCTCGCCTTTCTTATTATATGCGTAGTGGCAGGCTTGCTGCTCAATATCCCGGCAGCCAAGCTAATAAGCTCCATACAAAAAGGACTTGGCGATACACTTGGCTCGCTGGTCATCATTATCTGCCTCGGCGCTATGCTGGGCAAACTGATAGCAGCCAGCGGCGCGGCGCAAAAAATTGCCGGGGTATTGGTAAGTGCAGTAGGCCAAAAGCATATACAATGGGCATTGGTTGGCGCGGGCTTTATCATCGGCATACCGCTGTTTTACGGCATCGGTTTTGTGCTGATGGTGCCGCTTATCTTCTCTATAGTATATAAATACAAGCTGCCCGCGGTTTATATCGGCCTGCCTATGCTGGCATCGCTATCGGTAACGCATGGCTTTTTGCCGCCGCACCCCTCGCCTGCCGCGCTGGTGGTGCAGTTTCATGCCAATATGGGTTTAACGCTGATCTACGGCATACTGATAGCCATACCCACCATTATTATAGCCGGGCCGCTATTCGCTAAAACATTAAAGAACATACCCTCCACCCCGCTGGCAATTTTTACGCCCGACAATATCCCCGCAGATAAATTACCCGGTACTTTTAAAAGTTTTGCCCTGACGTTGCTCCCTGTTATACTGCTGATGAGTAACGCGCTCTTACCTTATATCGATATTTCGCCGGGCTGGCTTAAGTTTTTAGGCTACATCAGCGACCCATCCATGGCCATGCTCATCACGCTTATCCTCGCTACCTGGTTTTTAGGCATCAGGCAGGGCAAAACCATGTCGCAGCTAAATACCATTTACATGGATGCCATTAAGGATATCGCTTTGGTACTGCTGATTATTGGCGGTTCCGGGGCCTTTAAGCAGGTATTGGCTGACACCGGCATCAGTACCGAAATTGGTAACCGGCTACAGCACTTTAACCTGCACCCGCTGGTTTTAGGCTGGCTGATAGCGGCTGTCATCCGCGCAAGCCTGGGCTCGGCTACGGTGGCAGGCTTAACTGCCGCGGGCATTATTGCCTCAACCATGCAGCATAGCCATGTAAACCCTAACCTAATGGTGCTGGCAATCGGTGCCGGCAGCCTGGCCTTTTCGCATGTTAACGATTCGGGTTTCTGGTTGTTTAAAGAATACTTTAATACCAGTATTAAAGATACGTTTTGGTCGTGGTCGGCTATGGAAACCATTGTAGCCGTGTTGGGTCTGGGCGGCGTTATGCTGCTAAATATGGTGGCAGGTTAAAAATACCGGCATCAATCTGCATATAATTCACATGCCAGGCATCTCCTTTTTGTTAACAATAACTTAACATTATCTGCCTTATATTGCAGGGTTGTAAATTTCCTTTACTTAAACTGTTAAGTATCGAAATTTATTCATTATTTTAATCCCGAATTTAAGTTGATGCGCTTAGCTTAATTTTTAGTTTAAATTATTACTTATACCCCTAATTCTACATGAGTTCTGACGCTGAAAAGCCTTTAAAGATCCATCCGTTTTTGGTTGTTGCAGCTGTAGTAGCAGTTTTTGTATCAGGAGGTATTGGCTTTTACCAAATATTAGGCGCGCAATTTAACTTTTGGGGCGTGTTCTACTCCATTCTCGCGATGTTCTTTTTGAACAAC
>JBDSIC010000479.1:0-4999 GCA_039918195.1 Mucilaginibacter sp. | reverse complement strand
GGCTTTTACCTACTGTTGGCGTGTTGCTCACTTTTATTTCGGTGCCGTTTAAATAGGCAGGTGCGCCTTTCCAGGCATAAAAGCACTCGTCCATGTTTATTTCATAAATAACACCGGCTACCAGTTCATCGTATTCCTTTAATGCTATGCTGACAGCAAAAAGCGGCATGCCATGTATAAAATTAGTGGTGCCATCCAGCGGGTCAATTATCCAGTTATAACGTTCGCCTATGCGGGTACTGGTTTTTTCTTCGGTGATAAATCCTGCTTCGGGTAATATCTTTTCTAATCCTGCCACCAGCCTTTCCTCGGCAGTTTTATCCACGTAGGATACCATATCGTTCAGTCCCTTGTACTCTATCTTATCTGTACTGAACGTTTTTCTTTCCTGCCGGATGAAATCGCCTACCTCACGCGAAATATCAACCGTACCCTTTACTATCTCTTCTAAATTCATTTTTTGTGATTTGACAGATCGAACGTAAAAAACTTGTGTATAAAATAACTTGCAGTAAACAAACTTAGTGCCGTTAATACACGCGCCAGCGGGGCATAAATGTTCAGAACCTTTATAAAAAAGTCCATAATAAGCATGCTGGCAAAAAGGCCGATAATAGCAATCGTCGCGAAGCGAAAGAATTGTGTTTGCGGCGATAACTTCGATTCGGTGAACACTATATATTTCGTCATCAAAAAATTAACGATGACACCTAATGAGAAAGATACCATAAGGGATAACGTATGATTACCCATGGTAAAGAAAAGTACCGAATACTTCCTGCTGGTAAAAAGGTAATTAAAGAGCAGGTAAAACGAGCTTACATCAACCAAAAACCCCGACCCGGCCGAAAGCAGGAACCTGAATATCCGGCTTTGCATTAAGGTATGCCAGGTGCTTGCCATCAGTCTATTTCGCGGTAGCAGGCGCTTTTTTAGCAGCCCCGCTTGCAATTAGCACAATACCTGTTAATACCAGTATCAATGATATCATTTCGGCTTGCGTAAATGATATGCCTGCAATATGATATTTTGTATTCACCCGTATCAATTCGATAAAGAACCGCTCGATACCATTTAGTATGAGGTATATGCCGAAGAATACACCGGGTGCCTTGATACGGTCACGTATGCTCCATAAAAATGCAAACAGCAATAAACATACCACCGACTCATAAAACGATGTAGGGTACACAGGGTATGGCAATTCGGTACAAAATTTACCTATACAATTGGGTATTTTTTCGCCGGACTCGTTTACATTGTGCGGAAACTTGAAGGCCCACACCCACTCCGGTGCCCAGCTTAACCAACCGGGCTTTGGGGCGAGGTTAACAATACCCCAATCGCCATCACCTGATAGCTGGCAGCCTATGCGGCCAACAGCATAGGCCAGCATCACGCCCGCGCCGCCAATATCAAGCATAGTAAGCGGTTTTATGCCATGTTTATGGGCTATATATAATACCGCCGCGCCGCCGCATATTAATCCGCCATAAAAAGTTAGCCCGCTAAAACCTATCAGCATTCCTACAGGATCGGCCATAAAGTCGCCCCAGTTTTCGAGTGCGTTAAACAGCTTGGCACCGGCAAAACCGGCTACCGCGGCCCAAAGCAGCAAATTGCCCATTAACTCGTGCGGATGTACCGTTACCCTTTTTGTAATGGGTTCGGCCAATACCTGCTTTTTATTTTCGTACCAGGCCCAGTAAATAAATACTATCGCCAATACCACACCACCCAATAGATTACCGCGCGACGAAAGAATGAACTCCTGGGTATTATCAACCAGTTCGCTATAGTGCAAAATTGCATCAAGCACCTTATAGCCCAGTAAGAACCCAAATATGCCGTTACCCGCATACTCCGCTATTGATAAGGGTTTACCTATGGTAATCGTTTTTTCGAAAGGATGCACATAGCCTAACTTTTCTTTCCGTTTAAATTCCTGCACAAATACCCAATAGGCAGCCATAAAGGCCAGCGCCACAAAAAAGCCAAAAGTTTGTATAGGCAACGGGATATTTAAGCCGGTGAAGTATTTTATCAGCTCAGATATAGTAGGGAACATAGTATGAATTTTGGTGACGAATATAGCCTTTAATGAACAAATATTTCTTCGGCTTCTGTAACTTCTACATCACCCTCCGGCGAAATATTTGTTAAGTATACCTGTTTCAGTTCATTAACCAACACTGGGTCGTATTTGGCTTTAATTTTTACATAGTTGCGGGTAAAACCGTGCATAAAGCCGTCTTTTATGTCGCCTTCAAATAATACCTCTTCGGTTTTATTCAGTTGAGTTTGGTAAAAGGCGCGGCGTTTTTTATCGCTCAGTATATGCAGCATTTTACTCCTGTCGGCACGCGTTGAGCCGGGCACGGTGCCGGGCATTTCTGCCGCCAGCGTATTCTCTCGTTCCGAATAGGTGAACACGTGCAGGTATGATATATCAAGCCCGTTTAAAAAGTTGTAGGTGTCAATAAAATCCTCGCGTGTTTCGCCGGGGAAGCCTACTATTACATCCACGCCGATGCAGCAATCGGGCATTATAGCCTTTATTTGGGCTACCCTGTTTGTGTACAATTCCCTTTTATAACGTCGGCGCATCAGCCCTAATATTTTGTCGGACCCTGATTGCAGCGGGATATGAAAATGCGGTACAAATTTTTTCGACGTAGCTACAAACTCGATAATTTCATCAGTAAGCAGGTTAGGCTCAATAGACGATATGCGTATCCTGTCGATGCCCTCCACGTCGTCTAATGCTTTCACCAGGTCAAAAAACTTATCCCCGCGCTGCCCGTCGCGTATGCCGAAATCGCCCAGGTTAACCCCTGTCAATACAATTTCCTTTACGCCCGACGCGGCGATCTGCCGCGCTTGTACCAGCACATTCTCAATGGTATCGCTGCGGCTTGCGCCGCGCGCCAGTGGTATGGTGCAAAAGGTGCACGAATAGTCGCAGCCGTCCTGCACTTTTAAAAAGGTACGGGTGCGGTCGCCAAATGAGTACGAGGGTACAAAGGTGTTTGCTTCAGTTATAGGCTGATTATAAACAACAGCCTTCGGATTTTTGGCCAGGTCGGTAATATGGTCAACCAGCTGGAACTTTTCGGCAGCACCCAAAACCATGTCTACGCCGGGTATTTCGGCAATTTCTTTTGGCTTAAGCTGCGCGTAGCAACCAACAATAGTAATGTAGGCATTAGGCGAAACCTTCAGCGCTTCCTTCACTATCTTTTTGCATTTCTTATCGGCATTTTCGGTAACCGAGCAGGTGTTGATCACATATACATCGGGCGTGTCGGTGAAATCAACGGTACTGTAACCGGCCTGTGTAAACAAGCGGCCAATGCCTGACGTTTCCGAGTAATTAAGCTTACAGCCCAGTGTATAAAATGCTACTTTCCTGTTCATTTGCAGGCTGCAAAGATAGGGATTTTAGAGATTAGTTAGGTTAGTGATTGGAGATTAGTAAAATACGCTGAACACTTGCGCTCGTCTGCGACGAGTGCTTAATGTGGTTTTGCGTCTGCAACGCCTGGACGATGCAATCGTTAGACCATGTTAAGCACTCGTTATAAACGAGCGCAAGTAAGAACGATGCAATCGTTAGACCACGTTAATTAGTTAAGTATTTATATTTATTTTGTAAAGCAGTTGCAGTGCAACTATTAAAGTTTGTCCCTGCATTTTGCTCATACTGCACAGGCATTAGCCACATGCCGGTATCCGCGTCAATCAGGTTTAGGTCGGGAAGTTCGTTTTTTAATCTATTAACAACCATTCACTTAATCAACCCAATCAACCATTCCACCGGTAGCTCTCATTATCCAGCCCTATCAGATCTATCACCCGGTTAACCACCGTCATAGCCACTTCTTCAACAGTTTGGGGTTTGCTGTAAAATGAGGGTACTGCCGAGCAAATGATACCGCCGGCTAATGTCACTGTTTCCATATTGCGGATATGGATAAGGTTGAGTGGTGTATCGCGGGCTACAAGGATGAGTTTGCGGCGCTCTTTTAATATCACATCGGCGGCGCGGGTAACCAGATCATCGGATGTGCCGGCGGCTATGCGGCCCAGCGTACCCATTGAGCAGGGCACTACCACCATCGTATCAAACCGTGCCGAGCCGGAGGCGAATGGCGCGTTAAAGTCCGATTTACTATAAAACTTAAAAGGATAGTTAATGTAATCTTCGTTATCAAGCTCTATTTTCCAAACCTCTTTGGCATTGTCTGACATTACCACACTTACTTCGGCCACCTGCGCGCTTAACTGCTGTAATTTATCGAGCAATAATTTGGCATAAATAGCGCCACTGGCGCCGGTAATAGCAACAACTATTTTTTTATTCATAATACAATGATAACAAAACGGCGGGGATAAAGTTGCGGGCACAAAAAAGGGTCGAATACGAATACCCGACCCTACATCTACCTATGAAAAACATGCCCTTTGACAGGGCAAACAAAGATAACAATACTTTTAACGATAATTTAATAATTATTACCAACTACCTTACACCTTTCCGGGGTAATTTTTGTCGATAAGTGTTTGAATAATACCATCCACCATACCCACGCTGGGTACAAAAATATTTTTGATCCCGGCGGTTTTCATTACCGTGATGTATATCTCGCAGGCGGGTATAATTACGTCGGCCCTGTCATGATTTAGCCCCAGGACATTAATACGGTCTTTTAACGAAAACGAGTTAAGGTAATAATACAATGATTTAAGCTTGCTGAACGGCAGGGCCGTTTTGTCTTTCTGATCGCTGAGCCTGTAAAGTTTGTTAATGTTACCACCCGTGCCTATACCGGATATGTCCTTAATGCCTTTTGTGTTTTTGCGTATAAAATCGCGCATCTCGTCCCATGTCTCTTCCTTATCCTGGTTATCCAATATACGTATGGTGCCCAGGTTAAACGAGCGCGAGGCCACCATTTCGCCTGCCGAAAACAGGGATAGCTCGGTACTGCCGCCGCCC